>JAPOVO010000157.1:0-2938 GCA_026708165.1 Chloroflexota bacterium
CAATACAGCCGCCGCCGCGATCGCGTTCATAAACCCGGAAAGACCCGCCGCGACCAGCATCGTTATAGCCAGCAGACGGCGTTCACTTCCCCCGGACACACGCCGGATCAGCCGCCCAATCTCGTATGCGACGCCCGTCCGCGCCAGGCCACTGCTCATCACGTACACCGCACCAATAGTCACAACCGCCGGATTCGCGAATCCGCCGATCGCCTGGCCGGCGTCCAGTACCCCCGCCAGCGCGACGATGACAAGAACGCCTAGAGCGATGAGATCGGGTGGAAATCGCCCCGTGGCGAAAAGCGCCATCGCCACGCCAAGCACTACCAGCACCAACGCGGTCTCGAAGGTCACGAAGGCCAGGCCTCGCTCAAGGGCGCTATCGCTTGCCCGTTCTGCGGTGCGCCTGTCGAGATGATGTCCTGAACTTCAAACAAGCGATGCCCGAAAACATGCCCTGCTGCCCCTCCGATGTCTCGTCTCTATCTCGGCTGCGCCGCGTTATCGGCGGCTCCCTCTCCTCGCATCAGACGACACGTGCGCAACACGACGACTCCACCGCTCATTCTGTTTGGGTGCCGATCTCCGTCAACCTTCCGGTCCGCACGCCGGTCAGAGTGCCTTGCTCCTTCAGACGTTCGACCACGAACTCGCGCAACCGCACCCCCAGGGCCGCGGGCTCCACGGCGTCGAGCATCCAGCGAAAACCCGCGTTCCCCCCGGCCAGGAACTCCGAAGTCGCCACTGTGTACACGCGATTGGGATTGATTCGCTTGCCGCCAACAGTCGCGTTCACCACTCGCTTTCCCTTCGGTTGCTGGTAGTCCACCTTCAGTCTCGCTCCCGAAAACGCCAAGTTGTTATACGACCGCTCAAACCCGTATTCGAGCACTGCTTTCAAGTGACGCCCCCGCAGACCGACCACCCAAATCTCCTCGTCATAGACAATCATCTCGTCAACGTCAGACTCACGAATCGGCCCCGGCCCGAAAACGTGCTGAATCCCCCACGCTTTCTGAATGGCCAAATCGGCCTTCGCATACGATCGCATCGAATCGACCAGCCAGTTGCCGAGCGGGGTATTCGGCCGAAGATTCACGTTGTTGCCGTTTATGTCAAGCCAATACTGATGCGGGCGGAAGTCGGTCAGCGACTCGGCGATAACTTCCGACGCACCTCCGTTCTTCGCGTCCGTGTCCAGCGCCTTGTCCACGTCGTCGGCCGTCAGCCAGTAGCTCTCCGACGGATGAATCAGTCCCGACCACGAGTCCAGCCAGATACCTCGCAGGCAGACCTCTAGTCTGCCGACCGAACGAATGTTGCTGTGGGCCTGACCGACAATAGTGCCTGCTATTTCGCCGTAACCGGCAATCAGATGCTCGTGCCCGCTCAGCACCACGTCGATTTCCGGAAACCTGTGTACGAGCCGGTCTCTCTCGGGCAGCCAGCCGTGAAAGAGGACTATCACCACGTCGGCGCTTGACCGAGCCTCCGGTATCCATTTCCGCGCCGTTTCGATCGGATCCGAAACAACCACCGCCGGGTCGTATTTCTTGCTCAGCATGAAGCCCTCGTCCCGCATCACCAGCCCCAGGACCGCCACTTTCAGTCCCGAGCTGCGGATTATGCGATACGGCTGGCACCATCTCGGCCGCCGGGTCATCGAACGGCCGGGAACCTTCAACTCTAAGTTCGCGCAAACGAACGGCAGCGCGCCGCTGGCGTCCCGTACCGCCTTCAACCCCTCCACCGTTAGGTCTTCGTTGCCGAGCGCCACGGCGTCGTAATCGACAAGCTTCATCAAATCAAAGAACTGAAACCCGTCGCCAGCGTCGAGGGTGATAGGTCGCCTCGTACCGCCGGACCGCAGCGCCCGAATCAGCGCAGTAAGGCGGGAGAAGTCTCTGGCGGGGGCATCTTGAATGTCGTTTGTGTGAAGTACTACAAGCTTTTTGAACGCCATCGGCGACAGCGCGAAGAACTCGCGGCGTTAGACCTCCTTAGCTCGCCCCCCAAAAACCGCAGGCAACTCCGGGTTGTTTCCCAAGCCGCACTAGTTGACTGAAGCCGCACAACGGCTCGCCGCCCGCAGACTCAGTAGCCGTCAACGATATTCCCAGCTAGATAGGAGATCAGCAGCTGGGTTTGCTCCAGGAATGCTGTCCCGCCCGCGCTCCTGCGCGACCTATCTCGAAATCCGGCTCTGTGACTCCCCTTGGGCGATCGATCCATGCACGACCCGCCATGCCGCCGCATCGTCGGTCGGCGGCGAATTATAACCAGTGATTCTCACGCTACGAGACTATCGGTAACCCGCGAAACCGGCCGCCTATCGGGCCGTCCGGCGTTGGACCGCCGCCTCGTTCAACTCGACTCCGAGACCCGGCTTGTCGCTGAGCTCCATCGCTCCATTCCTTGGCAGAACGACCTCGCCATACAGGTCCGCCACGTCGTCTAAAGGACCCGAAAACTCAATTGAAAACTCGTGCGGTCGCGTGGCATTCTGAACCGTCGCGTAAACATGTAACGACGCTAGCGAGTTGATGCCCGCCTGCGGGCTGTGCGGCATTACCGGCTTGTCCAAGGTCGTCGCCATTTCGTATATGCGCTTTACTTCGCTCGGACCGCCCGCGTTCAGGATGTCCGGTTGTAGGATATCCGGGTTGCCTAGCAGAACCAGATGCTGGAACCACCAGCGAAAAGCGTCCTGCTCGCCCGCCGACACCGCCACATCCAAAGCGTCGCTAACCTGCTTCAGACCCGGCAGATCGTAGTGAGGAATGGGCTCCTCGAAGTGGTCGATGCCCAACTCCTCGAAGCGTCTGCCCTGCTGAATCGCGGTCGGTCCGAGCGAAGTAAAGCGAATATACGAAATGGCGACGACCTTGGCCAAGCCGGTAATGCCGCACAGCTAGCAGGCGGGCAGCAACTCGCTAGC
>JAPOVO010000157.1:2948-4872 GCA_026708165.1 Chloroflexota bacterium
CGAAGTGGTCGATGCCCAACTCCTCGAAGCGTCTGCCCTGCTGAATCGCGGTCGATACCGAATAGCCGTTGTTCGCGTCGAAGCCGAGGTACTCGCCCCCTGACAAAAACTCCCGCGCCAGCTTGAACAGCTTAAAGTCCTTCTCCGGATCAACGTCCTGGCGCCAGCCCCGCCAGTCCATTCGGATCTTGAACGCGCGAAATCCCCGCTCCCAGCCGTCCTTGACCAGCGCCAGCATTTCCTCCGCTCGCATGCGCCAACCGGAGCCGGTGCTCCAGTACAACGGAATCTTGGTCCGCCGTGCGCCGCCCATCAGCGTATGCACTGGCAGTCCCGTGTCCTTGCCCAGCAGGTCCCAAAGCGCAATGTCAATCACGCCGACCACCCACCCCGGAAGCCGGTAGACTTGCTCGCCGCGGCCAAGGGCTAGCGTCTCCCAGTGCCGGTCGACAAGGCGCGGGTCTTCGCCGATCAGTGCAGGTTTGATCGAGCCCTCGAGGTGGGCGTTGAACACGGCGTTGTTTCGGCCCGGGACTTCAGCCCAGCCCTCGACGCCCGCATCGGTCTGCACGCGGAGCAGGTCCTTGCCTATCGTGAGCGGCGTACGTGTTATGTCGATGATCTTCATGGCGGTGACTAAAACTCGGGTGCTGTCGAAGGGCTTTTGTCAGCTGTGAAGATGCGTTAAATCCGCGCGAACCGCGCGACTGGAAGAACGAAAAGCATCGTCGACACGGCAGGATCCTCCGAATCGGACTGCTCTGCCTTCGGGGCCTTTTCTCGAATGATCTCTACGACCTCGTCCACTTGGTCTGCTGGGACGCCCACCAACAGGGTGACGTTACCCTTACGAAAGAAACCGCCCGCCGTGTTGATACGGGTCACCCGAAACTTGCTTTCGACCAGCGCGCTCTGAACGTTTCCCGCATGGGCGTTTTCCACTATCGCCACCACTAGTCGCTCGGCACTCCGGCTGTCGTCCAAATTAGGCTCCTCTACCAAGGAGATCGCGCTTCAAACCGTATCATCGCAAAAAACGGCCGGTCAACACGGAAAGCGCACAGCCGCCTCAACCACCGCCAACGCTGCCGCTTCGCTCCCCGGCATCGCAAAGTCGACAGCAGTACAATTGCGCGCACGATGATTTCCGTCTCTAAGGGGTTGACTCGCCCTATTTCGACTAGGAAACAATCGTGGCGCGGAGCTCGAGCGGTCTAAGTTTCGGGTCGCGCCGGGGGTGTTCAGTCCAGACCGACTAGCGCTGCGAAAGGTAATGCCATGACGTTCTGGGTAAATCGGGCCAAGAGCCTCGGGACTCCTCAAAGCCTACTAACCCTCGCAACCGGTCTCGGCATTCTCGCCGCCTGGCGGATCGGCGACTCGATTGCGGATTCCAGCGATTGGGTCCAATGGCTGACGTTGGGCCTGGCCTTGCTCGGCGGCGCTCCTATCTTCCTAGGCGCCGCCAAGGGTCTGCTGAAAGGCCGGTCAAACGTTGACGAGCTCGTGAGCATTGCGATCATCGCAGCGCTGGTCGGTGGCGAGTATCTGGCCGCCGCCGTCGTCGCCTTCATGATGAATTTCGGCAAGATGCTCGAGGACTTCGTCGAAGAAGTCTCCGGCGACGCCATAACCCGACTTCTCGAGCTCGCCCCTCAGGTAGCTCGCGTTAAGGTCGACGACGGTTACCGTGAAGTGCCCGCCCGCAGCGTCGCTCAGGGCGACATCGTGCTCGTCCGCGAAGGCGACCGCATTCCCGTCGACGGCGCCGTCCACACCGGCTCGATGACTGTCGACCTCTCAAGCATTACCGGAGAGTCCGTTCCAATGTTCAAGTCTGTCGGCGAAGAGGTGTTCGCCGGAACGGTCAACCTAGAGGGCGTTGCCGAAATCGCCTCTCAGGGCTGGGGACAGAGCCCCGTCC
>JAPOVO010000215.1 GCA_026708165.1 Chloroflexota bacterium
GCGGCAGCGGATCGGTCGGGGAACGACGGGACGGGCCGCTATGCCTTCACGGGGTCGGCCGCAATGGCGCTGGTAGCGCTGCTGCTGCCGGTGCTGGGCGCGGTTGCCGACTACCTGGGTGCGAAGAAGCGGATGCTGGGGAGTTTTCTGGCGTTGGGGGCCCTGGGCACGGCGACGATGTTCTTCATCGGCCGCGGCGACTGGGTATTTGCGTCGGTATTGTTCGTGCTCGGCAATGTCGGTCTGGCAGGCGCCAACGTCTTCTACAACTCGCTGTTACCCCACATCGCGCGCGAAGGCGAGATGGACCGGGTCTCCTCGGCCGGCTATGCCCTGGGCTACCTCGGTGGAGGACTGCTGCTCACGATCAACCTGATTTGGATCGTGTTTCCCGAGACAATCGGCATTGCCGACGCGGAGACGGCGACCCGTCTCCGCTTTGTGGGCGTGCCGGTCTGGGGGGCAGGGGTTTGGTTTCCGCTTTTCCGCGCGGTGCCGGAGCCGCCGCGGCGGCTGGAACAGGATGAAGTCGCCGGCATGAATCCGGTACGCGTGGGCGTGACGCGGCTGGTAAAGACGTTTCGCGAAATCCGGGGCTATCGGCACGCCTTCCTGTTCCTTTTGGCGTTCCTGGCTTACAACGACGGGATCGGCACGATCAACGGGATGGCCGCCGCCTACGGCACCGAGATCGGCCTTGGGGGACCGCAGCTCATCGGAGCCATTCTGGCAGTGCAGTTCGTGGCTATGCCCTGCACCTTTCTCACAGGCGTCCTGGCCGGGCAATTGGGCACCAAGCGGACCCTCTACCTCGTCCTGTCGGTGTATGTGGTGATCAGCGGGCTGGCGTATTTCGTGACGACCACCCTGCACTTCTATGTGCTGGCGATCGTCGTCGGCGCCGTGATCGGCGGCAGCCAGGCCCTAAGTCGTTCGCTCTATGCCAGCCTGATACCCCGGCACAAATCCGCGGAGTTTTTTGCCTTCCTTACGATTGGCAGCAAATTCGCCGGCATCCTGGGGCCGGCGATCTTCGGGTGGGTCTCGTTACTGGCCGGCTCCAGCCGCCTGAGCGTACTGGCAATCATGGCCTTTTTCATTATCGGGATCGTGCTGCTGACGCGCGTGGACGTGCATGGCGGCCAGCGCGCCGCGCGGCGTGCAGACAGGGCGTTTCACTCGGCCTGAATCCTGTGCGGGCGCCCGTGTGGAGTCGGGAGACTTTCCTGTCTGGCCGGGTCGCCCGGATTGTTAACGACATGACGCGTGTGGTCGGTATAGTTTTTCGTCAACGCGACGCTATGGTGGAGCGGCGGCCTGGCAGGCCGCAACCCGGGTCGAGCGTCTGCGTTGACTGCATCCGAATCTTCCGGTAGCGAGAGGGACGAGTCATGGCCAGGGCGAGAATGGGCGTGATCGGCGCCGGATGGTGGGCGACGCAGTACCACATTCCCAGCCTTAAGACGTACGAGAAGGCGGAGCTCGTAGGCATCGCGGACGTCAAACCGGAGAAAGCAGCGGCTGCCGCTGACTACTACGACATTGGCGATACCTACCACGACCACCGAGAGCTGCTGGCGGCAGGCGTTGACGGCGTTGTGATTGCGGTCCAGCACGCCTACCACTATGAGGTTGCCCGCGACGCGCTGGACGCCGGCGTCCACGTTCTGGTCGAGAAGCCGATGACCCTGACGGCAGCTGACGCGTGGGACCTCGTCGGAAGGGCAAAGAACAACGGTCTGCACCTGATGGTCGGCTACACGTCGCAGTTCACGCGGCACGCGGATGCGGCGCGCGAGATCGTGCAGTCGGGCAAAATCGGCGACGTGCAGCTCGTCTCCGGCATATTCACTTCCTGGGTCGAGTCTTACCTGCGAGGGCGGCCCCAGGACTACGCCGAGGCGTTCGGCTTTCCGGTCACGGGGCCGGAGCCAAACAGCTACTCGGATCCGAACATCGCCGGGGGTGGTCAGGGACATCTGCAGGTGACGCACCCGATGGGCATGGTGCTATGGGTCACGGACCGGCGGGCCGTAGAGGTCTTTGCCTTCATGGAGAGCTACGACCTAGCGGTGGATCTGGTCAACTCTTTCAGCTACCGGCTCGACAACGGAGCATCGGGCACGATGGCATCCACCGGCGCGATGCGCCCTCAACAACGGCTGGATCAGGGATTCGTGTACGCGGGAAGCAACGGCGTAGTGCGCCAGGACCTAGCCGGGGGGCGACTCGAGGCTGAGTACCACGACGGCACGTTCGAGCACTTCACGGACCTCACAGAGGAGGAGCTATATCCGGCGCACCTGCCGTCACGGGGACTAACGGACCTGATTCTGGGTGAGGCCGAGAACCGCGCTCCGGGCGAGGTCGGCGCGCGGGTCGTAGAGTTTCTGGAGGCGGGCTACCGCTCGGCGGCTAGTGGGTGCCCGGTCAGGGTGGATTCTCTGGTCTAAACGCGGCGATTGCTTCGGCAGAACTGAGACGGATTTCCCTCGACGTTAGGAGATTGGTTTATGGACAAGCTGGCATTCGTCGATAGTCACGTCCATTTCTATGACATGCAGCACCTGGAGCTGGTGTATGCGCACTGGCAGCCTAAGGTTCCGCATCCTTCGTTGGGGTGGCAAATCCAGAAACTCGCCGAGAGGAGCTATTTCGCCGAGGACTACATCGCCGAGACCCGGAATGCGAACGTCGTAAAGGCCATACACGTGCAAGCAGCCATCGGCAGCCCGGACCCGGTCACGGAGACCGAGTGGCTGCAAGAGGCGGCGGAGCGTACGGGGTTTCCGCATGGGATCGTGGCGCACGCGGACCTGCGCGATTCCGGCGTGGAGGCGGTCCTAGAGCGCCACTGCGAGTCTGCCAACATGCGGGGGATACGAGACTTCTCCTATGGGGACTACCTAGTCGAGCCCGACTACCACCGGGGTTTTGCGCTGCTGGAGAAATACAATCTCGTGTCGAGTATGCCGGTCGGGTGGCCGGAGATGGAGAAGCTCCGGGCGCTGGCAGACAAGTTTCCAAACATAGTGATCGTGGTCGATCACACCGGCTCACCCGCGGAACGCACGGATGAGTATTTCGAGAAGTGGAAGCGCGGCATGGCCGTGGCGGCGAGCTGCGAGAACATCCGCTGGAAGATTTCCGGTCTGGGCATGGGCGACCACAACTGGACGGTCGACAGCATCAGGCGGTACGTGCTCACGTCCATCGAGACCTTCGGAGTGGACCGCTGCTTCTTCGCGAGCAACTGGCCGGTGGACTGGCTATGGAGCACGTACGACGAACTAGTGGACGCCTATACGGAAATCGTCTCTGATTTCAGCAGGGACGAGCAGGCCGCGCTTTTCTCGAAGAACGCTGAGGAACTGTACCGCATCTGACGGCGGCATCGTAGATCTTGCTGACTGAGGCCATCCTGATGCCGGCAGGACTAGCAAAGGCGGTCGTACATAAGTCAAGCGGTCGGGACTCGTACCGGGAGTCCTGCGAGAGCCGCTTCGCAGCGTGACTGGTCGGGCCGGAGGAGTGGTTCCGGTGGTTATGGCCTCCGCACCTTCGCCGTCGATGACGGCATAGAGCGTGGTGGACCATGACCTACCTCGAACTTAAGGGAGGGGGCCGGTTTCGACTGTACAGTCCATGTAACGAGAGTCTGTCAGACTCTTACCTTTCACTTTAGGGACGTGGGGCATAGATCCGTGAAAGATTCAAAGCTGATTGTCGGTCTGATATCGGGCACGTCGCTGGATGGCGTTGACGCAGCGCTGGTGCGGATCCACCGGGCGGGCGACGAGTCGGCTGTTGAACTGAAGCGCTTTGTGTCGTTGCCCTATCCGGGAGACGTGCGCGACGCTCTCTTGCGGGTCGCCTCCGGGCGGCCGGTTCCGGCGGGCGTCGTAAGCCAGCTCAGCGTTCTGCTGGGCGGCCTCTATGCACAGGCGGTCAAGGAAGTTTGCCGGGTCAGCGGGATCTCGCCCGGTAAATTGGATTTGATCGGGTCTCATGGCCAGACCATCTATCACCAGTCGGACCCCAGCGACTTATGTGGATTCCAGATTGCATCCACTTATCAGATTGGAGAGGCCTCGGTGCTGGTCGAGGAGACCGGCGTTACCACGGTTTCGGATTTCCGTCACAACGATATGGCGGCGGGCGGAACCGGCGCTCCGCTCATCCCGCTCGTGGATTTCCTGTTGTTTCGAGACCCGAAGCTGGGACGGGTGCTGCTGAACATTGGGGGGATTGCGAACCTTACGGTGCTGCCGTCCGCAGCCGAGCTAGACCAGATTCAAGCATTCGATAGCGGGCCGGGCAATATGGTGATCGACGCGCTAGTGCGCCGGCTGATTGGGGGCGAAAAGGTCTTCGATTCGGAAGGGGGCATAGCCAGCTCCGGGAAGCCGATAGCTTCGCTGCTGGAGGCACTGCTTACAGATCCATACTTCAGCCGTCCACCTCCCAAATCTGCGGGGCGCGAGCAGTTTGGGGAGGAATTTGTCGAACGAATGCTGGCTGCGGCGGGAACGGCCAATACGGCGGATTTGATATGCACGGCTACGGAGTTGACGGTCCGAACCGTCAGCGACGCCGTGACTCGCTGCGCCGCGGACGCCACGCGGTTGGACCAGGTGTCTGTGTCCGGCGGAGGAGTGCACAATGCCTATCTGATGCGCCGCTTGAAGGAATCGTTGCCTCACATCGACGTGATCGCCGCAGACGAATTGGGCATCCCCGCCGATGCTAAGGAGGCGGTCGGGTTCGCGGTTCTGGCGAACGAAACATTTGAACTGGCAGCCGGTAATGTTCCCGCGGCTACCGGCGCCCGCCGTCGAGTCGTTCTGGGTAAAGTGACCT
>JAPOVO010000373.1 GCA_026708165.1 Chloroflexota bacterium
GTGACCCCCCCGGTTGGGCTGTCGTCCGTCCGCGCGCGTCATGGGTGTCAATGGTCATTCGATCTCTCGCTTCTCCGGGCGGGGCGAAGGCGATGCCGAGGTCATAGTCGGCGCTCCATGAGTCCAGTCCCAGTCGGCGGAGTTCGGCTTGCCAGAACTGGCGTTCGTCGGCGTACGCGCCGCCTCGTATCCAGCCCCCGCGCCGGCTGCGGAATCCAAACCAGTCCGTGACCGGTCTGACGCCGGACGGCCCAAGCTCGGCAAATGACTGTTCGATAGCGGCTTCGGCGGTCGAGGCGGACGCGATGGAAGCTCCGGGATGCTCCAACGCCGCCGAATGATTGGCGAGCACGGACACTTCATTCGTGTCCGTGCTCGATGCCAAGTCGGCGACGAGGATGGGAAGACCGGTCTCGATGGTACGGGGGGCGCTCCCGGAAAGCTCGCCCGCCCAGATGTTCGGTCCAGCGGCGATGTCTCGCACGCCGGGCGCCTGAGAGATTGCGGAGAACGTACTTTCTCCCGCGTCGTAATCGCGAACGACCACGATGCGGTCGAAGCCGGCGTTACGGGCTGCGTCAACGGCCTCGTCTCCCGGGAGCGAGTAAAAGAACTCAAACCACCGCCCGGAGACGGGCGAGGGCGGGACCGGAGACCGCGTATCGCCGGTGATGCTGGGCGATTCAATGCTGGCGGCTTCCATGAGCCTGACTATTCGAGTCTTGTCCCAGTTAGGCGCCCGTTCGTCCGACGAAGCGACGAGAATGCGGCCGTTTGGATCCGTGCTACGGTCAACCGCTCGCAGCACGCGCCGGTAGTCTTCCGGGAGCGGCTTTGGAACATAGTTCGACACGTCGGATTTCCAAAGGGCGTTTACCGTTGCGGGGGCTGCGTGAAACACTGCGGCGGCTGCGAGATAGGCCACAATCGCCCACCGGCTCACGGCTTGTCGCCGCGGACCTCGCCAGGCCGTGAGGCTGGTTGCCACCATCCCCAAGGCGAGCGCCTGAGACCATACGACCAAGCCTGTGGTGCGGTCAGGCTCCCGGAAGACCCAGAATCCGGGCACGTCGTTGACCGCTCGCTGGAACAGCTCGGCGGTCCATTCCCAATGCGACATCGACAGGAAAACAGCCACCAGATACCCGCCCGCCGCCAGAGCTATGGCCGGCCGCCTCCATCCCGCCAGCAAAATGGCTCCCAGCGGTGTCAAAGCGATGACCCATGCCGCCATCGACCATATAAGCCGCTCGGGACCGGAGGGGGCGAGCACATCCTGCCAGTTGAAATTGCCGGTACCAAGCAGCGTTCCGGGCAAGTCCTGGAATCTGGAGATGGTAGTCAGGGTCTGGTCGGTCAACGTGTAGGCAGGGTCGCCGGTTCCGGCAAGGAGCCTCGCCGCCGCGTAAGGGGCGATTAAGTGCGCAGAGAGCGGCACGAGAATCAATAACCACAGCCCGAGGTCGGCGAAATGCCTGACCGGTTTTCCTGAGCCCCAGACCGCGACGACGGCGGCTGTCAAGAACACAACCCCGGTTGTAATTACCAGGTAGTGTGGTTGGGTCGTGCCGAATGCCGTCATTATCAGGGCGGAACCCAGAATCCACCTTTTGCGCCCCGTGCGGAGACCCTCGGCAAACGCTCCAACGACGATCGGTAGGACGGCCCATTGGGCCATCACCCAGCTGTGCTCGAGCCTGGCGATAGTCCACGGGTTTACGGCTGCGACCACTCCACAGACCAGCGCTCCGATCGGAACGTTCCCACCTCCTCCACGACGCCACCGTGACAGGAGGGAGAACCCGAAGAAGCCGCTCGTGTAGGCGGCTAACACGATCCAGAGAATTATCAATCGTGCGTAGGTGGCGCCATCGAGAGCGAACAATTTGGCGAACCCCACCAGAATGAGGGTTATAGGCAGTCGTCCGGTACCGGCGATGTTGAATGTGCCGCGCGGCGACCACAGCGGGTATACGGAATGCTCGACTACCCTTTCGAGGAACAGCGAGGGGTAAAGGTCCCGCTGCTGCAAGTCGCCGGGCTGGGTGAGCACCAAGCCATAGACAGCAGCTACTGTCGCAAGCCCGAATATGAAAGCCGCGATCCAGACCAGCGTGCTTCGCTTGCCTATCATTTATCGCGGCCCTCAGTTAATGAAGTAGTGATGTCAGGCTTGCGAGCCACTCTAACAATCCAGTCCGGCGGCAGGACGCCGCTCTGGCGGCGATTGCTCCCCGCGCTGGTCGGGTTCGTCGCGCTGCTTTCGGGCATGTATGCACTTGCCAGTTCCGAGCGGGGGTGGCCGTCGATTCCGGCAATCGACTTCAATCTCGAATACGGCCCGCTGCCCCCGGGCGCCGCTGCCGAGCAGTCGCTGGGCGACATGCCAGAGCCGCTAACGAAGGCGGCCGTTTGGATCGACAGACCGGCATCCGCCGTCGGGGCCATTGTTCGCATTCTCCAGAAGAGTGGTTCCGAACAGGTTGTCCTTTTTGAGCAGCTTGTTGACGTCCAGCCTAGCGGCGAGGCGGCCATAGGAATACCGTCACACGTGTCTGTGGTTGGTTCCGGAATAGTCATTCAGGTGGTGAATCCCGCGGACTCGCCGGGGCCAATCTACTTGCAGGGTAATCGCGTCGACGGGTACGGGGCCGGCCAGGCGTCGATAAACGGCGACCCGGGAAGCGGAGACAACGATCTCGTCTTGCAACTGTGGCGGCGGTCGACACCGCGCTCGGTCTTGATGTCGATGCTTGGCACACCGGCCGTCAGTCTGTTGTTTCTAGCGGCAACGGCGGCGGCTCTGATTGTCGGCGCCGGTTGGGTTTCCCTACGTGCGGCGCGGATGGTTGGAGGAGCTTTGCCGGAGGCCGTAATCGTGGCGCTGCTCATCGCCGGCTCGGCTGCCTGGGTGCTTTTCGGCGTGTTCAATGCGCTCGAGCCGTGGCCGTTGTGATGGCTTGGAAAGGCGGCTGGCGCTTCGAATCGAGACAACGCTAGCCGACGGTTGCGGGCGGTGACTCCCGATCGCCTCGCCTGGCTGCGAACCTGAGTGTTTCCCAGGCGATATAGATGGTGTAGACGGTGAGGCATGCCACCATTGCCCAGGCGATTTGACCGGGGTTGGCGTTGAAGACCGTGTAGCTGACTATTGGTAGCGGCAGTAGAACTGACATCGGCAACCAGATTCTGAGATTCGAGACGCCGATGTGAAATGTGGCAAGCAGCATGATGATGGATAGCAGCGAGCCAGACAGCGCGTAAGCGCGCAATACGTCCAGATAGGGCAGGTAGACGTCGGCGAATACGACCTTGTAGATCAGATCCGGAAACAGGAACACGACACAAACGCCGATCAGGCATAGCCCGATAACGGCCGACAGGCTAAATACGAAAATGCCGAGCGAGTTCTCTCCGCGGACGGCGTTGTGGACCACGTTTGGAAGCAGGACGGTGGCCAGCGGACTCACGGCAAAGAAGATAGTCCGTCCTACCAGCGCGGCGGCGGAGTAGTCAGCCGCAATCTGTTCGTCGAATAGCGCCTTTACAAACAAGATATCGAGATTGAAGAGCAGAATCTGCACCGCGCCGATTGCAGCCACCTGAAGCTGGCCGCGAATCGGAAGTTGAATCGTCAGGTTTTCTTTGTCATCGCTCGTCCTGCCACGCATTAGCCAACGCCATCCCGCGTAGCCTGCGGCGATCGCGAGGAACCCGGAAGCGGGAGTCGCCGCCATCGCTCCGGCAGCGCCGAATCCTGTACCGACGAGCAGGACTCCGATACCGAGCCTTGTCCCCGCACCAAAGGCACCAAACGCGCCGTAGAGAGCGAACGATCGCGCCCCCTGCAACATTCCGGCCAGGAGAGGGGACAGCAATGCCGGCCCAACGGCGATAGCCGCCCAGATCACTACCCACATGGATTCGATCGAGAGGACTTCTGCAATCGGCCATGACAGCGCTACAAATATCAACGACAACGCTACCGAAGCGGAGCCGAGCCAAACCCATACTCGGGCCAGGAGGTGCCGTAAGCGGACGACCGACCCTGCCGACCAGTACGTCCCGACGGTCCTGGCGCTAAGGTTGGCGATAATTGCGCTGGGACTGGAAAGTATCGCCAGCAGAGATAGCGCCGCAATGAGGGCCGCGTAGTGTCCGGGTGCGAGCGTGCGCGCCATGTATACCTGGAACGAGTAGTTCAGGACGCTCACCGCGGCGAAGAACGGCAGATATACGAGATTGTCGCGGACGATTGCCGGAATTCGGATCCGTCTCAATTGACCGCGATCACGGAGCTGGCGTGATGGTTGTGTTTGCGGGTTCTTTCAGTCTTGATCCTCGGGGCGACCTTTCCTGAGTCCGGCATCTCTGCCCGCCGTTGTCAAACTCAATCACTAGTCTATTGCCCCGGCATCGTCTCCAAGCGATTACGGAATGGCGACGGCACAATAATATGCCGCAGGTGCGCATACCGAATTGGACGATCTTAGGAGTCGTTCTTGCCTTTAGTCGACGTTGGGCTACTGCCTGGATTCGCGTTGTTTGCAATACAGGTCGGTGCCATCGCCATATTCGGTTACGTCGTCGTGCGCGGGCTTCTGGGACAGAAGCCGGGCTATCTGGCGGCTGCTCAAGGACTCATTGCGGGACTTGCCCTTTGGGGCCTTCTGGTAAACGCCGCGTTCTACGTCGCGCCCGGCGCAATTGGAGTGGTCCTGGCATGGTCTGCCGCCACCATGCTAACCGTGGTGTTGATTTGGAAAAAGCGCGTCGAGCCGAGACCCTCTCGATCCGCTGCCGCGACATTCGCGGCGATCTTTCTGCCGGTGTTTTGGATTGCGCTCAG
>JAPOVO010000434.1 GCA_026708165.1 Chloroflexota bacterium
GCCCGGCGTGCGGGGGCGGTCCCGGTCAGCCGCTTTCCCATTCGTAGTCGATGCCTCTACCCGTGCGTGGTGAGCCTGTCGAACCATGAACGGGCTACCCAACTAGCCACTCGCCCTGGGCCAGTCGAAAGGTGTACGGCGTGGCCCGACAGCAGAATCGATTGCCGGATACCGGAGGACGCAGTTGGCTAGTCAGTTAGCTGCGGCGAGCGTTCTCCACCGGTGCCCCCGCGCCGTCCGAAGCCGCGGAAATCTCTCCTTCGATCGAAGATTTCGCTTCGCCATTCGCGCGTTCCGACATGCCGGCTTGAAACTCTCTCGCCAAAATCGCGGCCTGCTCCTTATCGTCCTGATCGAGCTCTCCGTCGAGGACCAGTTCCAGCAGGTAGTCTTTGACTGGCCTGATCCAGGGGCCCGGCGCTCGCCCGAACAGCTCGATCAGTTCGTTCCCGTCCAGGGGACTATCCATACGTTCTACGTCCGCCTCGCCGACAAGTTGCTGGCAGCGGGCTTCTAGCTCGGCAACGCGGACCAGCCCCGCCTCTATCCGTCTTGGCCGGTAGCTGGTGATGTCCGCTCTGGAAAGTATGAGCAGCCGCTCGCGGCTGTCGCCGACCTCCCGAATGAACCGCCGCACGGCGCCGTCACTCCAGTCGGACGTGTAAAGGTTCGACCGCATGTGCAGCGCGACCAGCTTCGTTACCTCGTTGACCGTCGCGCTGTCCACTCTAAGCCGCTGCAGAATCTCTCGCGTCATGCGCGCCCCCACGTCCTCGTGGCGGTAGAAATGGATCCTGCCGTTCCTGATCGACTTGGTCTTCGGCTTTCCCACGTCGTGCAGCAATGCCGCAAGCCTCAGGGTCGGCTCAGCGGGCACGCCCGCCAGCACTTGGAGCGTGTGAGCCAAAACGTCCTTGTGCTTATGGCCCGTCGTGTCCTGCTCGGTGGCCGGCATGTCCATGAGCTCGGGGATCACGAATCGCATCAGGCCGAGTTCGAATAGCGCCGCGATCCCCAGGTCGGGGCGGGGCGAGACGACGATTTTCACTAGCTCGTCGCGTATCCGTTCGGCGCTTATGTACTGGAGCCGGCCGGCGTTTCCGCGAATCGTCCTGGCCGTTCTTTGCTCAAGGTCGAAGTCGAGTTGGACGGCCAGCCGTACCGCCCGCAGCATTCTGAGCGGGTCTTCGGCAAAGCGCTCCGACGGGTTGCCCACGGCCTTGATCCTGCGACGGGCCAGATCGGAGGCGCCCCGAAAAAGGTCGATGATCGTTCCGGTCGATATGTTTTGTGCTATCGCGTTGACCGTGAAGTCCCGGCGCGCCAGGTCCTCCCGCAAGTCGTCGCCGAACTCCACTTCCGGCTTGCGCGATTCGGTTGGATACCACTCTTTTCTGTAAGTGGTGACCTCTACGCCCGTGCCCGCAAAGGTTGCGCCTATAGTGCCGAACTTCGCGCCTATCTCATAGATGCCGTCCGGCTTGGCCTGCTTGAGAAGGCGCTTGATGTCTGGCGGTCTGGCGTTTGTTGCTAGGTCCAGGTCCTCGAAGGGCCTGCCCAGCAGCCGGTCGCGCACCGAACCGCCGACCAGAAAAATCTCGAATCCGGCGCGGTCGAATACGGTGGCAATCGATCCAAGTACGTCCATGCGAGCTATCGGGAGAAGGGGAAGCGTTGACGCAGATCCGACATCCCCGAAGTCACCAACTTCCGTGGGCTGTGGTCTTCAATCCATTCTAGGGTATCGCGGTACTGACTCCTTATCTCTGACCGCCCGCTGCGCACCCGGCGAACCGCCACGTCCAGAAGAAAGAGGATCATTCCCACGGTTATCAACAGCGGCGCAAGCGCCTCGGCGTGTCCAAGCGGAGGTCGGGGAATCGCGTCCGAAGAGTTCTCGATTGACCCGCCGCCCGTCGATTCGGCAATGTAGCTGAGCACGCTGGGGCCGGAATCGCGCAGCCTCAGTTCGGGCGAATAGGGGACCACAACGCCCGCCAGCTCCGGGCCTATCGTCGACTGACCGTCCTCCTGAACGATCGCCATTCGATACAACCCAGGTCCGGCCGTCGGAAACGAGGCTTCGTACCTGCCCGGCTCCGTCTGCCGGAGGTTGAGGTCGATTTGTGGGCCGACCGGAGGCGAAATCACGGCGCGCGTGGGAAGCAGATTTCGGAAATCCCCGTCGCGGCCGGTCGAGTCGACTGCCAGATGAACGTTCCCTGCTCGCAGCTCGGCATTGATCGCCAGCCCCGACTCGGATCCGGCCGCTCCCGAAGACGCCCAGAAGACCATGCCCGTCAGAACATTCGAGAACTCGGTCCAGCTTGACCACTCCTCGCTCCACTCGCCGCCGGTGTCGGAAGTCCAGGCCACCACCCGCCCCAGGCCAAGCTGCCACGTGGCGAGTATCGGGTCGTTACTGTCCGATGCTAGGACGATTTCGGCGGTGGGCTTGGCCTTGGTTCTTACGAACCCTTCAAGAAACGGCAAGGTTGCGTCCGGCGACGCCGACTGGAAGATCGGACTCGGCGACAGCAGCCGCGGCTGGTGCCGTCTGTTCACCACGTAGAAGCTCTGCGCAAGCTCGGTCTCCTTGGTGAGCACGGCCGGGATGGTTGACGGGTCCGCCGCGAAGTAGTGCCGCCCCTCGCCGTCGCGGGCGATTTTTTCCAGCAGGTCGAGATCGGCGTCGGTCCCGATGCCGATGGTTGACACCGATATCGCGTCGCGCCTGACTTGCTGACCGAAAAGGTCAAACTCGCCATAGGACGCCTGTCCGTCGGTGATGAGGATTACGTGCTTGACTCCGGCGTCGAGAGTGCGAAGCCTGCGGCGTGCGGTCTGGAGAGCCGTGTAGATGTCCGTCCCGCCCCCGATTTCCATCGATCTGATCCGCGAAATCAGCGTTCGCAGGTCGGCGGCCGTGCTAACCGCGCGGGGCGCCGATACCCACTCGGTGTTGTCGTCGAATGCGATTATTCCGATGCGGTCGCCCTCTTTGAGCAGGTCTATGGCTTGGACCGCCGCCTCTTTGGCCATGTCCATCTTGGTCAGGCCTTCGTTCTCATAGCTCATGCTCGTCGAACGGTCGATCGCCAGGATGATCGCTATGCCCTTGTCCTCGTCCTCGGGCGGGCTGGAGCGGACGGGCAAGATGTCGTCCATCAGATGGTCGGAATAGCCTCCCGCCCCGAATGACTGATTTCCGCCCGCGACGATCAGGCCCCGGCCCGCTGCCACGTGGTCGCGCAGCGCGCGCTGCTGCTCGTCCGTGAGGCTCTCGCCCGGAACGTTGCTTAGAAAGACCGTTTCGTATCGGGAAATGCCCTCGTAGCTTGAAGGCAGCGATCCGGCCGTACCCGTCGAGACCGCCAGCCCGGCCTGCCGCATCACTCCCGCCGGGGCGTTGGTGTCGTCGGGGTTTCCTATCACCAGCACCCGCGGCGGAGGCAGGACGCGGGTAAAAGTCTCCAGAACGTTATTCCCCAGCTCCTGGTCCGAGTCGTCCAGCAGTTCGACCCTCATGCTCTGAATACCGACCCCGCGCGCCGGAACTCTCACCGAGAATGGATTCGAGCCGACCTCCAGCTCGATCAGGTTGTCCGCGACCAACTCGGTCTCCGTCCAAAGACGCAGGCGCGCCTCCGTCCGGCGGCGCGAGACCGCCACCACCTGGACCTCGAACGATTGCCCCTGCCGGACCGTCGCCGGGCTGGCGGCCGATTCCAGCGCGACGTCCGCGTTGCCGAGATCGACGACCGGACGCACGTAGACCGGAATGTCTTCGGCCTTCAGCCGGTCGACTGCCTTTTCCAGATCGCCTGCGTTCGGCTTTCCGTCGGAAAGCAGGATTAGTCTCCCGGCGTTGCCCGGACCGACCAGCGCCAGGCCGGTCAGGAGTGCGTTGGCATAGTCGGTTGTGTTGCCGGAGACCTCCGGTCCCACGCTCAGGTACGTCGTGAGATCGGAGCCGGACCGTTCAGGGAGCGCCGAGACTCGCGCTTGGTTCGAAAACTGGACCACCGCCGACCGGGAGTTTGGATCGGCGTTTTCGATAGCCGACCGCACCCATTCGGTCTGTTCGACTTGCTGGGCCAGCAGGATGCTGTCGGAAGCGTCGATCAGGAACACCGTCGAATGGTCGCGCGAGGGGCCAAGCGCAATTCCGGCCAGTCCCGCGGTGATCGACAGCAACGCCGCGACGCGCAGCGCCGATGCGATTAGCTTCCTCCGGAGACCGATCCGGGAGCGGCTGCGAGCGGTCAGGTAGATCGCAGCCGGGATCAATGCCAAAAGCACCAGGAAGGCAGGTCGCTCGAAGCTCACTCAGCCCGCCGCCCGGACTTTGTTAAACCAAAACCACTCCCCGCCCATAACCAGGAGCGCGGCGAGAGCGATCCACGTCCACAATTCGGAGCTGATGTCCCGCGTTTCGGAGCTCGCCGAATTGAGCGCTGGTGGCGGTCCGAGCACGATCTTTGAGTCAGGCGGAGAATCGCTGGCCCACGGCGCCTGCACGGTGAATTCCTCCACGCCGAGCGTTCGCGTGTTCGCAACCTGCGTGAGCTTGTAGAGTCCCGCTTCGTCGAACGGCCCGATGGTGGAGGCATCGACCGCGTCGAACCTCTCGGCGCTCTGGCCATTGGAACCTGAAACTTTGAGTTCGGTAGCCTGCGGATGAGGCTGCACGTGCAGCTTTTGTCCCACCGACACCCGGCTTGCGTCGGGTAGCGCTCGAAGCGGGTTCGCCCATTTGACCGCGTTCATCATGAACATTGGGAACGCGGCCGTTTCGGTCATTCCAGCGTCAACTGGTCGGACG
>JAPOVO010000002.1 GCA_026708165.1 Chloroflexota bacterium
GTCCCGATCTGGACCTTCGCAACGCGTCGGCAACCGCCGTAACCGCCTCGTGCTGACCGACAATCCGCTCATGTATTGTCGATTCCATCCGCAGCAGCTTGTCACTCTCTTCCTCGAGCATGTTAGTAACGGGGATGCCGGTAATGCTTGCAACGACCGCGGCGACTTCGTCTTCGTCAACAACTTCGTCCAAGTCCTTCTCCGACAGCCAATCGGAGCGAGCATTGTCGAGCTTCTCTTCCAGCTTGAGCAGCTCCGACTTGAAATTCGCGGCCCGTTCGTAATCGCGCTCCCGCCAAGCGGCCTCTTCGTCGAGTCTCAGTTGCCGGATCATGGCTTCGGCTTCCCTGAGAGGCTCGGGCATGTCGTAAATCTCGATGCGCACTTTCGCGGCGGCCTCGTCGATCAGATCAATCGCCTTGTCAGGGAGAAAACGGTCTGTGATGTATCGGTTGGAAAGATGCGCGGCCTGCTCCAGCGCGCCGTCCGATATTTTCAGATTGTGATGGGCCTCATACCGGTCTCTAAGGCCGTGCAGAATCCTGACCGTGTCCTCAACGCTGGGAGCGCCCACGAATATCGACTGGAAGCGCCGCGCCAGGGCCTTGTCCTTCTCGATGTGCTTTCGATATTCGTCGAGCGTAGTTGCGCCTATCGCCTGAAGCTCTCCGCGGGCGAGCGCCGGCTTGAGCATGTTGGCAGCGTCGATGGCGCCCTCGGCGGCGCCGGTGCCGACCACGTTGTGCATCTCGTCGATGAATAGAATTATCTCGCCGCGCGAGTTCACGATTTCCTGGATAACCGCCTTGAGCCTCTCTTCAAACTCACCGCGGAACTTCGACCCCGCCACGAGCTGGGCCATGTCCAGGGCCAGCACTCGACGGTTCTTGAGAATCTCGGGAACGTTTCCGTCGACTATTTTCTGAGCGAGCCCCTCGACGATCGCGGTCTTGCCCACGCCGGGCTCCCCGATCAGCGCCGGGTTGTTCTTGGTCCGCCGCGAGAGAATCTGCATAACCCGGGTTATCTCGGTATCGCGTCCGACGACCGGATCGAGTTTCGACTGACGGGCCGCGGCGGTCAGATCGGTGCTGTACTTCTCGAGGATCTGATATCTGCTCTCCGCAGTGGCATCGGAGGCCGACTGCGACCCGCGGATGTCTCTAATTGCCGAGTAAATCTTTGCCTTGGTCACGCCCAACTCGGTGAGGATGCGCTGCGCCTCGCTCGATCTCGCGGAGAGAACCGCAATGAAGAGATGCTCGTTTCCGATGTATTCGTCGCGCATACTGTTCGCTTCTTGCCCTGCGTCTTCGAACAGCTTTTTCGATAGCGGCGTCAGATACACCTGCCCGGTCACGACGGGACCGCCATCCAATCTGACTTTGGGCTTGCGGTCGAGCAACTGGTTTACGCGGCTTCGCACAAAGTCCGGGTTCACCCGCATACGCTGGAGTATTCGCACGGCGAGCGACTCAGGCTGCTCAAGCAGCGCTTGCAGAATGTGCTCAAGATCGAGCTGGGTATGATTCATCTCGACCATGATGCTCTGAGCGCGTGACAGCGTCTCCTGAGCCTTTTCCGTGAACCGGCTGAATCCTTCCATGGATATTCCTTGCGCCTTTCTGGTGGAAGTCCCGGCTAGCCCGTCAACTTTCGAAGAATGGTCTTGAGTCGATTGATTTCAGTTCGATGCCGTCGTTCCATGTCGTCAAATTTCTGGTCGTAGTGTCGCTGCATAACCTCGAGCTTCTCGGTCAGGTTCAAGATCACCTCCACGCCCGCCAGATTGACGCCCAGGTCCTGAGTCAGACGCCTAATTGTGCGAACGCGTTCAACGTCGCGGCGGGAATACATACGCACGTCACCGGAAGACCGACCCGGCCGCAGCAGCCCGATTCGCTCGTAGTTACGCAGAGTTTGCGGGTGAGCGCCGGTAATCTGCGCCACTACCCCTATAAAAAATGCCGGCATTCGAGGGTCGTCGGCTTGATCTTCACGCGCCCGGAAGCGGCCTGGACGCGATTCCGAATCTTCCGCGAAGTCGAACTCATCTCTGAAAGGCACTCTGAATCGTCCCCCGCGCTAGGTCGGCCTGACAGGACGCTCTTGGCGACTCATGCCGAATTGATAGATCAGTTCCCGCTGTTGCGAGTTGAGGTTCTTGGGGAGCTTGACTCTGACTCGCACGAGCAGATCGCCGCGCTCCGATCCATTGAGCGCCGGCAGCCCCTGGCCCCGTAGCCTCAGCAGCGAACCGTTGCTCGTCTCCGCCGGAATCTTTACGGTCAATACGGAGCCGTCGAGGTTCCGAACGCTCGCGTCCGAACCGAGCAGCGATTCGCTCAGATGCACCGGCAGATTCGTCACTACGTCGTTGCCACGCCGCTCGAAGCCGTTTTCGGGAAGCACTCGCACCTTTAGAAACACGTCGCCCCGCCGGCCGTCCGACTTGTATCCACCTTCTCCGGCAACCCGGATTCGCGAACCATCCCGCACGCCCTTGGGGATTTTGACTTCCAGTCTGCGGTTGCGGACCCGGCCGTCGATCTCCGGGATGCGCAGACTGAGGGCCCGTGTCGTCCCGCTCATCACCTCGCCCAGGGGGATATCGATGTCGTGCTCGATATCGGCTGAACGCCGGCTTCGTACAGTCCTGGTTTGCTGGCCAGGTGGCGCCGCGCCACCACCGAACAGCGCCTCAAAGAAATCGCTGAATCCGCCGAAGCCGGCGAAGTCAAAGCCCCCGGCCGCGCTCCTGCCCGCGCTACCTGCTCCAGCCCTTTTAAACGCCTCGTCGAAGGAACCGTACTTCTCCCAATTCGATCCAAACTGGTCATACTTGGCACGCTTCTCGGCGTCGCCAATAACCTGATAGGCCTCGTTAATCTCCTTGAACCGCGCGACGGCCTTTTCATCACCGGGGTTGACGTCGGGGTGGTACTTACGCGCCAGACGCCGGTAGGCCTTCTTGACTTCGTCATCGGAGGCGTTCCGGTTGACACCGAGGATCTTGTAATAGTCTCGGAATTCCATCGCCTTATCCGGTCTCCACGCTTCTAATCCGCCTGGCCAGCCTCGTCATTCGCCGGATTCTTAGCAACGCGGACCATCGACGGCCGCAAAACCAGGTCGTCCAGTACATAGCCCGAGCGGACGACGTCCACAATCTCACCGTCACTACGGTCGGGATCGGCCACCGTCGCAACGACTTCGTGATAACTGGGGTTGAAGTCGCCGTCGGCTTCGATTCGTCGCACGCCCTGTCCTTTCAGAACGTCGGCCATCTGCTTCCTGGTGAGCCGGACGCCCTCGATCACGCCAGCGACTTCGGCGGTTTCGGGATCGACCGATTCGATAGCGCGATCCAGGTTGTCGATAACCGGCAACATCGCCCGCAAGACATCCGCCCGACGTGACCGGATGATTTCATGCGTCGTCCGGTCGACCCTCTTGCGGTAGTTCTCCATGTCGGCTTGCAGCCGAACGAGCTTGTCCCTGGTCGCGGCCAGCTCCTGTTCAACCGACCCTGAATCGCCGTCTTCGTCAGAAACGAAGTCGCCTCGACGGTTTTCTTTGGAGCCCGACCAGTCCATTCGCTGAGGTCCGTTCTCTTTGCTCGGATGCTGCATTACCTCTCGTCGCTGGCGCTAAATTCAGCATCGACGACGTCGTCGTCATCCACCGGCTCGTCAGAAGCTCCAACGTCGGCTGTCTGCGCTTCGGGCTGATCTTCCTCGTCGCCATCGCCATCGGGCGACGGAGTCGCCTGAGCCTGGTAAATCTGCTGCCCAACCTCCATGCGAAGCCTGTCGAGCTCGGCCAAGGCAGCTTGCAGAGATTCCTTGTCGGCGGCGTCGTCCTTAAGCAAGTCCCGAACGTTTTGGATGGCTTCCTCGAGACTATTTTTGTCCGCATCGGAAATTTTGTCGGAGTTGTCTCGAATCAGGCGCTCCGTCTGATAGGCGATGCTGTCGGCCGAGTTACGGAGCTCGACCATTTCCCGCCTGTCGGAGTCCTCCGATGCGTGCATCTCAGCTTCCTTGACCAACCCCTCAACCTCGTCATCGGAGAGGTTGGTGGACGCCGTGATGGTTATGTGCTGCTCCTTGCCGGTGCCAAGGTCCTTGGCCTTCACGTTGACGATCCCGTTTACGTCGATGTCGAAGTTGACTTCGATTTGCGGGACCCCTCGGGGAGCGGGCGGAATACCGTCCAGGCGGAATCTCCCCAGCGTCATGTTGTCCGGCGCCATTGGGCGTTCGCCCTGCAGCACGTGAATGTCCACAGCGGTCTGCCCGTCTTCCGCGGTGGAGAATGTTTCGGACTTGCTGGTGGGAATCGTCGTGTTACGCGGGATCAGCTGGGTCATAACGCGCCCGAGAGTCTCCACTCCAAGCGAGAGCGGAGTAACGTCGAGAAGGACAACGTCACGAACGTCGCCGGTTATGACTCCCGCCTGAATTGCGGCCCCAATAGCGATTACTTCGTCGGGATTGACTCCCCGGTTCGGATCCTTGCCGGTCAGGCTCTTGGCGAGCTCCTGCACCGCGGGCATTCGAGTCGACCCGCCGACCAGGACCACCTCGTCCAGATGCTCGGCGGTTATGCCGGCATCCTTCAATGCCTGCTGAAAAGGCGCGACGAGTCGTCTGTTCAATCCGTCGACCAGCTCCTCGAACTTCGCCCTCGTTATCGAGACCGTGAGGTGCTTGGGGCCGGTCTGGTCGGCGGTGATAAAGGGAAGATTGATATCAGTCTGCGGAGTCGTCGAGAGCTCGATCTTGGCTTTTTCGGCCGCTTCGACCAAGCGTTGCAGCGCC
>JAPOVO010000375.1 GCA_026708165.1 Chloroflexota bacterium
CGTGGGATCGAGGCTTGAGCCACTGTCTTGCAACCGCAGCAAGCAGCAAGCCCGCTATCGCCGCAAAGGTTAGACCCCTGACGAGCAGGTCTTCCGGCTGAGCAAAGAGCTGTATCGCCAGCACGACAGCCACGAGACCAGCGATTCCCCAAACCACGTGCGAATAACGCCCTTCCAGTTGCCGCGCGCGCTCGGCGAGGATCGCCACGATCCAGACCACTCCGCCCGCTCCGACCGCCCACGCAACCGCGCTTTCAGCGCCAGTTCCCGCGTCGATCTGGCCGATCAGACGAGCCGCCGGAATCCACAGGGTGGCGACTATGCCGCCAGCCGCCAGCGCCGCGCCCGGGGTCAGCGACCATCGCAAGCGGGTATCCGCGGCCTGCTTCATATCGGCCAGCAGGACCCGATCCGTGATCAACCAGGCGACCGCAATCACCGCAACACCGATCGCCAACAAAACTCCATCAACTACCGTCGCCTGCCCCGAGTAGCCGCTTGACGAGATCCCCGATTCAGGGGATCGCAAATAGTCCACGGCAAGGAATCCATGAACATAGGCGCCCACAACACCGAACGCGTAGATACCCCAGCGGACTACCTCTCTCGACGCCGTCATACGACCGTGGATGCGTTCGGTCAGATTCAAGACCGCGACGGTGGCCATCGCCGTGAGCGATGCGGCAATCCACGCGTTTGCCTCGAAAAGAGCGTCTTCGACGGTGGAATCGCCAACGTCGACCAACTCAACCCAAATGTTCGCCCAGAGCAGCGCTATGGCCGATGCGAGCGTCGCCATGAACGCCAGAATCCACGTCGGTCTAGGCCGGACTCGGAACCGGACGAAGACAAGCGCCACCGCGACCACCGCTCCGGTCACGCCCGCCGCGGTCAGAGCGATTACGTCAGGATCGTCCGGCGTCGTGACCGCCGCGACGAGTCCGCCGGCGAGCAATATTCCCGCCAAAATCGCAAATACCGGCGTCCACCAGCCGCACGCGCGAACGGCGAGCGCCAGACCCGCCGCAAATGCGGACCAAGCGCTAATTTCAATGCCGCCCACATTGTCAGGGGGCGCGACGTAGCC
The DNA here is from genome assembly GCA_026708165.1 of Chloroflexota bacterium. Lineage (GTDB taxonomy): Bacteria > Chloroflexota > UBA11872 > UBA11872 > VXNJ01 > JAPOVO01. The sequence goes on from JAPOVO010000375.1 coordinate 1,088, forward strand.
GAGCCAGCCGATACCAACGCCCGCGAAACACGCCCAGACCAAGGCGGCAACAGCGTGATTGCGACGAGCCTCGACGTACAACCCCGCTGGAATGAACGCGATAGAGAGGTTCTTCAGCCAATCGCCGGTTGATTCCTGCAGATGCTGCGACGTGATAGCCGCCACGCCAACGACTCCAGCCACCGCTGCCGCGTCCAATACCTGACTGATCAAACGGCGGCGGCCGGGCCGGTCGACGAGCGACGCGGCCACGCTGGCCGCCAGAGCGGCGCCCGCCGACAGCGCCACGCGTTGCCAGTAGCTCAGCAAGTCCCAGTTGGCCGCGACGACCAGCAGGATGCCGGCAGAAAGTAGCGCCAAGGCGGCTATCGTGACCAGAACCCGAATGGACAGCGCCGCCGCGATTTGGGAGCGCTCGGGGATTGCGATATCGAGACCATAACGGGCGCCGATTTCCGCCCGCTGCCTGGCTGAGATCATCCCCGCCTCAACCCACTCGTCAGACTCCTGAAGGAGCCAATCGCGCACGTCGGCTTCTGGGGTCTCCCTAGTCACCGGAGTCCGATTCCCGCTCCGAAGGGACCGTGTCACCGTCCGATCGGTTCAAACTCCGTCAATCCTTCGGCGGCCCAGCCGCTCGGCGGCCTCGCTGGCCGACAGGCTGTACGCGCGAAACGCCTCGCGCAGCTTGGCAACTTCGTAGTGAGCGTAAATGAGCTTGGTAGTCGCCGGGGAAGCATGACCGAGAAGGTCCTGGACTTCCGACAGGCTCGCGCCGCGATTGAGTAAAGTAGTCGCCTTGAAATGGCGAAAATCGTGGGTGGAAGCGTCGACCCCGGCGGCCTCGGCGTACCGTCTGACCACGGACCATAGAGTCTGCGATGAGATTCTCAGGTTTTCGCCGCCTCGTCCCGGATTCTTTGCAACGCCGTGGTGCTTTATGAATAGCGGCGCGAACGAATCATTTCGCTCGTCGAGATAGCGCCGGATCCGCCACAGGGTCTCGTCGTCGAAAAAGACGACTCGTTCCTTGCCACCCTTGCCGCGGATTATGGCTTCGCTGGAGCGCCCGTCGGAGACATCACGCCGATTGAGCGAAACGATCTCCTGCCGCCTCATGCCCGTGCAAAACGCAGTGTTCAAAAGCGCCGCGTCACGCAATGTTCGCAGCCGGATGTCTCGGTTTCCGTCCCCGGCCTTGGGAAGCGGGGCGTTATTGGCAAAGTCGACGATCAAAGCGAGGTTCTGGTCGATCCGAGGAGCCTTGTACGTCGTGCTCGACGCGACCGCCCTTACTTGCTCGGTCGATCTCTCAAGGGAAATCTGCGGGGCCAGGTCGTGCCGGGCAAGGTACCGCAAAACCGACCTGGCGGCGGACATGTGCGTATTGATCGTCGAGGTCGCGTCACGGCCGTAACGGTCGGCCAGCCACAGATAGAACTGCTCCAGGCAGTCGGACGGAAGCCGGTCGGTGGTTACGTCAGAAGGATCGACGCCCGAATCTTCGAGAAACGTTGCGAACGTTCGCAATCCCATCGCATACGTCGTGCGCGTGTTGGGCGACTTGGCGCGAAAGCTCAAACGGACGTCTTCGAGCGCGCGTCTCAGGGTTGGATATCGGGCCAAGAGTCGTACTCTCCGACTCGTTCATGTTCAGTGATGCAAAGTCCATCTTGACATAAAACCAGCGCCTAAGGAACCCCCGGGCACTGGTGCAGGACGTCGATGATTGTGATTCGGAGCGGAGCGTGGAATCTTATGCCCCGCAATTGAACCGCAGGTTTTTCGTCACCGGCTCGGAGTATGTGCGATTGAAGTCAAGCCTAGTTGATGGTGCGGGCACGTGTGATGCCCGCCTGCGGCGGGCATTTGTCAATCGGGTCATTCGGGCGGGGGCGAATCGGGTGAGTTCGGTAGAAACGTGGAAATTACCCTGTGGTCAGTGGAAAAAGGGGTATTTAACGATGGCCGAAACGGGGTGCAAAAAGCGCCATTTTGGGTTCGATTTCACGTGTCGGACGGGATTGACGGCTCCGATCAACCGATCGGGCAGGGCCGGCGGAGGGAGGGCGGTTCGCGAACCGCCCCTATGGGGCTCGTCGTTTCGAGGGTTTGGGCCGGTTCGGCAAGCTCACGGCGGGCGATTTCGGGCAATCGTCGTCTGTCTCACCGGTGAGCGCGAAAGTCGAGGCAGTCAAGATTCAACTTTACATAATCCCAATGGAGGGACACGGAAGAGCTATCTAAATGGGCGCACCAGCCGGGCGATGTTTAGCAGCGACATCGCGGCTGCGGCAACATAGGTGAGCGCCGCAGCATTGAGTACCGATTTGACGTCCGCGCGTTCCTCCGGCGAAACAAGATTGTTGGATTCGAGGAGGGCAATCGCTCTTTTGCTGGCATTGAATTCGACCGGCAAACTGGCGAACGTCAGCGCCATAGTGAGAGCGTAGATGGCCGCTCCCAGGAGCACGAGGCGGAGCCCGATAGAACCGGCTCCCGCAAACAGCGTGCCCCCACCCACCAGCAGCAAGATGTACCCGAGCCCGGGTCCGTACTTCGCCACTGGAATGACCGCGGTCCTGAACATCAGCAGCGGGTAACGAATCTGGTGCTGCACGGCGTGTCCCGCCTCGTGGGCCGCTACGGCGATGGAGTAGATAGAGGTCCCGCCGTATACGTTTCCCGACAGCCGCAACTCCCTGTTTACATGATCGTAGTAATCGCCGAACGGGCCTGTCGAAGGCGCGACCGGAACGTTTTGGAGACCAACGGAGTCGAGCAGCCGCCGCGCCGCCTGATGACCGGCGAGTCCCGCGCTGGCGGTAATCGCTGAGAATTTGGCGGCGGTCCGCTGGACCTTCGCCTGAACCCAGGTCGTTATTGCAATCGTGGCGAGATATACGAGGAGCGGGACCAATTTTGAATTTGCTGCACTCGGATGGTCGACTACGTATTCGGTAATTCGATTTTAGGCCATCGGTCTTCACGGCAGGCGTCGAAGCAGACGGCTTCGCCTCCAGTTCCCATCGCACGGGGGAAAGTCGCGAACGAGGACCGAAGTCCGAAACCACCTGTGTTAATTCAAAGATAGCTACTAGATATAATATTCATTATATCTAGTAGATAGTTTCGAGCCGTAATCGTGCATCGATGAGCCGGACCTTAGAGCCCGCCGGTCGCCCGCGAACTACCTGGCGGCGTCGCGCTAATTGGCGCGCAGCCCATCGTCCTGAAGCCCGGCGAGGGATCTCGATTTCGAAATACGAACAGAACGTCGTTCGACCGAGTCCGCGTGGATCGCCCCGACAAAGCCGTCTTTGAGCTCGTGCAGGTTGCAGCGTCCACGGAATAGAGAGGCGTCATATACCGTGCGGCGTTCACCGGTGCGGGCGCGAGCCGCCCGTCCCCGCATGGTTCGGCAGGCTCACCATGCACGGACATAGCCCGGGTCGCCAATTCTCTAACTCCAGGTCGACTCGGATCGGCGAACCACTCCGCGACCGGAAAATACTTGGCGAGGCAACTATTTATGTAAAGTAACGATCAATGCCCTTCTTTGTCTCGCCGTAGTGCGGGAAATGCAGGTTGAGACTTCAACATCCCTCACCGGCGGCGAGATATCGATACAACCGGGCAACCGCTTTACTTATGCTATTTTTTGCGCCGCGATTGTCATGCTTAAGGGCCCCTGCATCCAACGACCTTGGAAATTGCACC
>JAPOVO010000084.1 GCA_026708165.1 Chloroflexota bacterium
GGTCTTTCTGCCGGTGACCGACGAGCAGCTCGAAGACGAGGAGCAGGCCGAGGGTTACGTCAACGACCGGCTGGCCTTCATGCTCCAGCAGCGGCTCGACCTGCAGGTGCTGCGGGGCGACGGAAGCACTCCGAACCTGCTCGGCACCAACAACGTCACGGGGATTCAGACGCAGGCGAAGGGAACCGACCCCACGCCGGACGCGTTCTACAAGCTCTTCCGAAAGATCCGGTCGGACGGCTTCGCCGAGCCGAGCGTGGTGTTCGTCCATCCGAACGACTGGGAGGGCATCCGGCTGCTGCGGACCGCCGACGGCGTGTACATCTGGGGATCTCCCAGCGAGCCGGGGCCGGAGCGAATCTGGGGCGTTCGCGTCGTGCAGACGACGGCGGCGGCCGAGAACACCGCGACGGCGGGCGACTACGCGACCTACTCGGCGCTCCGCGTCAAGCGCGGCGTCGAGATCAGGGTGAGCGACTCGCACTCGACCTATTTCGTCGAGGGTAAGCAGGCGATCCGCGCCGACCTGCGGGCGGCGGTCGTCCACTACCGGCCCAAGGCGTTCGGAACGGTCACGGGGATCTAACGGATGGCGCGAATAGTAGAGATCGAGGTTCTCGGCAGAGGCGCGGCCGCGTTCGGGCCGGTCGAGGAGTCGTCGAAACCAGATCAAGGGAAGGATTCATAGATGGGAGTAATTCAAGGCGGGAAGGTCATCGAGGGGGCGCTGGCGCGGCCGGTCCAGGAGGTGTCGTTCGAGATCGGCCGGGAAGCCTCCGACGTCATCAACGTGGCGATAGAGATGCGGGTCGGCGGTCAGGCGGTCAACGAGCGCGCGCGGGGGGAGTTCTATCTTTCCGACGACGCCAACGGGGACTCGCTCACCGCGACCGCTCCGAGCGGCGGCCTGGCTATCGGGACGAACGGCGTAATCCTGAGCGAGCACACGCCGGGGAAGCACTTCACCGCGATATCCGAGGCCGACGGGAGCATCGACATCAACATCCGCCACGCCGGAGCCAAGATCTGGCGCCTGATCGCGGTGATGAACGATGGACGAATCACACCCAGCGCCGCCATCAGGTTCGCGTGATGAACATGCGGGACCTGGCAACGGCGCCACCAATTTTCGTAGAGCCCGGCGGCGCGCCCCGGACAGCCCCCACGCGGGGCCGCCGCCGCGCTCGGTCTCGTCGCGGGAGCGGCGCAAGGGCCGGGGAGACCCGCGCCGCGGGAGCGGTCAGATGGCCGTAACCGACGCGTACGCCTCCGCGGCGGCCTATCGGAAGCTGATCTCGAAGACCGACTCCGCCGACGACGCGGAGATCGACATCGACCTCAGGGCGGTGTCGCGGTACCTGGACAGAGTGCTGGGGCGGTCATTCACGAAGGACGCCCGGGCGGTGGGGCGCATATTCACGCGGCAGCCGCAAGGCGATCCGCGCGTTCTCTGGGTGGACGACCTGGCGGCGGTCCCGGCCTCAATCAGGATCGACGGAAACGGCGACGGCGGCTTTGCGGGCGATGCCCCGCTGGCGGCGGAGGAGTTCGAGCTGTGGCCGCTCAACGCCGGCAGGGGGCCGGAACCGCGTCCGTGGACGGCGATCCATTTGCCGCCTTCGGGCGGCAGGGCCGGATGGCCGGCGGGCCGCCGGGTGGAAGTCACCGCCCAATGGGGCTGGCCGGCCATACCCGAAGCCATAGCCAGGGCGACGGTGCATCTGACGGCGGTCCTGCGGCTGGAGACGCCCAGGGCGACCGGGCGGGTGCCCGAGCTGGGGGGCGCGTTCGAGGCGAGCCGCGAGGCGGAAGGCATCGTGCGAGAGCTTGCCGGAGCGTACCGTCGGGTGCGGTTCTGATGGCCGGGAGATCGAGAACACATCCGGTCAGGGGCCTGGACCGGATTACGAGGAAGCTCGACCGCGATCTGGTCGAGCGGCCCCTGGCGAGCCTGCTGCGCACCGCGGCCACGACCGCGCAGCGGGTAGCCAGTGAGCGAGCGCCCCGGGCCACCGGGGCGCTCGCTCGGAGCATCACCGCCGAGACCGGTTCGTACATGGCCAAGGTCGGATCGACCCTGTCCTACGCGCGGGCCGTCGAGGAGGGCGCGCCGCCGCGTCGAGAGGGCCGGTTCTTCATGCGGGCGGCGGCGAAGCACGTCCGGCGCGAGATGCCGCGCTGGCTCGACGAGATGGGCCGCGCCATAGGCGCAAGGTGGTCGGGGCGGTGAGCCCCGGCCTGTTGGATGGAAGCGTCCGAACGGGGCGCGAGGTCTTTACGGAGAAAGGATGGTTGAACGAATGAATATCCGCGCGGCGCTCGGTCGCCTCGTAGCGATCCAGGGCGGGCTTTCGATAACGGACCCGATAGCGGTCTCGGTGGGAGCGGCGTACAAGTACGTCCCGCGGCAGTCGACAACGCTGCCGGCCACGCCGAGCTGGATGAACGACTGGACGCTGATTCGCGAAGAGCGGCACATCGACATGCGGATCCAGTTCTACACAGTCCACATGCAGCTATTCGTCAGGGACGCGGACCAGGACCAGGCCGCGGACGTCGCGAGCGCCTTCATGGAGAAGACGGTCGAAGCGCTCGACGCCGACGTGACGCTGAACGGCACCGTTACCAGGCAGAGCCTGCGCGGCGGCGAGCCGACGCTGGTGAGCCTGGAGCGGGGCGGGCTGTCGTACATCGGCCTCGACCTGTTCCTGGACCTGGAGATGAAGGAAGCCAAGAGCTTCTCGTAGGAGAGGCGAAAGGAGGTTGGCCTATCGGGAAACACACGCGGGTATGGGAGTGAGGGCCGGAAGGTCCTCATCCCAACCCTCTCGCTGGAAAGGGGGAGGGAGTGGATTCCGGCATTCCGCTTTCGCGGGAATGACGGGAGTAATCCCGGAAAGGAGGCGTGAGATAGAGGACTCTCACACGTATAGACGGACGGAAGACAGGCGAAACACGTCGCACAAGAAAGGAGCAGATGCCTGATGGGTTCGGCAATCAAGTCGGCGACGAGGATTCAAGTGGGCAAGGAGACGGCGCGCGGCACGGCGGTGGCCGCGGCGAGGCGGATAGTCACGCCGCAGGCGACCTACCGCCGCCAGGAGACGTTCGAGCACTTCGAGGAGGACATGGACGGACTGCTGACGCGGTCCTCGCGGCCGCCGCTCAACATCCGCAACGGCACGGAGCTGGAGATCGGCGGGTTTCCGCTCGACTTCGAGCAGATACTGCTGCCGCTGCTTTCGGGTGTGAAGGGCGGGGTCGCGCCCACCAGCCCGGGCACGGGCGCGGCGCGGCTGTGGACCTTCAAGCCCAGCGCGTCGGCGGACCCCGCGCCCGACACGTTCACGGTCGAGTTCGAGGAATCGGACTTCACCAGCAACGCCGAGATGGAGGCGGCGTACGGGTTCACGACGGAGCTGGAGATCACCGGCAGCGACGAGGGCGCGCCGGAGGTCAGGTTCATCATGACCGCCCGCAGGACTTCCGACGCCACCAAGACGGCCGGGCTGTCGCTGCCGTCGCTCATTCCGGCGGCCAACGCCCGCTGGTCGGTGTACGTCGACGACACCTGGGCGAACCTGGGGAACACCAGGATCAGCGGCCAGGTATACGGGTTCACGTGGAAGCTCAGCGAGTTCCTGCGGCCCGGCTACTACCTGGACAACCGCGCCGACCTCGACTTCAGCAAGTACGAGTTCGGCAGGCACCGCGTGGAGCTTTCGCTCGACGTGGTGCACGACCCGAGCGCGTCGGCGCTGGTGCAGACCGAGGAGGCGCACAAGAGCAAGGGGGTCGCGCGGTTCGTTCGCGTGGAGATCACCGGCCCGGCGTTCACCGCGCCGGACAACGAGCTCAACCGCTTCGTGCGGCTCGACGGCGCCTTTGCGCACATGGACGGCTCGATGGAGGAGCGCGGGGGCGACCGCGAAGGGCTCATGTCGACTCAGCTCGTGCTCCAGAGCACCTACGACTCGGTGAGCTCGCAGGACCTTCAGATAGCAGTCCAGAACGACCTGGCCGCGTTTCCGTAGACCCCCTCACCCTAACCCTCTCCCACGCAGGGGAGAGGGAACACAATAAGGAGTAGCTAAATGCTTACCAACAAGTCGAAGCTCACCGATCAGGTGGGCGTTCCGCACGAGCCGGGCGAGTGGATGAAGTTCCGCCCGCTCTCGTGGCTCGACATGCAAGCCGCGCGGGATGCGCGCTTGACCCGGGCACTCCAGCGGGCGTCGGGACTCTTACCCGAAGCGTTGGAAGTCCTGCGGGACGAAACTGTCCAGGAAGAGGGGGCTTCGGTCGAACAGTTGGACCAGGCCGTGATTCTTCGTTCAGCGATAGCCGAGTGGTCTTACGGAGAGCCCGTATCTCCCGAGACTATCGGCCGTCTGGACGAGCGGACGGCGGAGTGGGCGTACGAAGAGATCGTGCGTCGCAACGTGATCGAGAGGGCCGAGGGGGAAGGCTAGAGGCCCGTCTGCGGCGGTACTACCGCGGGGACGGACCTTGGCCGGGAGACCTGCTGGAGGTGCTGCTGTGCGAGCGGATGAGGGTTAGCTGGGCCGAGCTGCAGACGACGCCCGCGTACGTGGTGCAGGGGTTCATGCTGGCGATGCGGGCGGAGGCAGTAGTTGCGGACCAGACCCGGCGGGCCGCCGAGCGGGACGCCCGGCGGAGGTAGCGGCAGGGCGCTCAAGCGAGTCTCCTTCTTCTCAACGGGCGGGGGCGGATCACAGATCCGCCCCTGCTTGGTCCAGTCCCCTCTCCCTTGATGGGAGAGGGTTAGGGTGAGGG
>JAPOVO010000425.1 GCA_026708165.1 Chloroflexota bacterium
CGCTGCACTACCGGCTGGGGCTCGTCATCTATGCGCTACGGCAGATAGTCAATCCGCTCCTCTACATGGCGGTGTGGTGGGCGGTGGCGGGCGACGGAGAAGTAGGTGGATTCCAACGTGGCGACGTAGTCATGTATTACATCGTCTTCATGATTGTCTCCCACGCGACGTGGGCAGTCGGATATCACCAGTGGTGGCCGCTGATCCGGCACGGGCGGCTGTCGCCGCATCTCATGCGGCCTATACATCCGATTTGGGTCTCGGCATCAGGCGATCTGGCATCGAAGCTGACCGCGGCGGCGATGGTGAGCCCAATATGGTTGGCGATGTATTTCATCATTCGCCCCGAGTTCCCTTTCGACTGGGGGAACGCGGTGCTTTTCGTGCCTGCGTTGCTGCTCGCGGCCGCGCTGGCGTTCATCGTTGGGACGTGCATGGGGCTGGCTTCGTTCTGGGTCGCCAACACGTGGCCCTTCTACAGCATTTGGCACAACATCGCGTTCTCTATCGGCGGGCAAGTAGCACCAATCGCGCTCCTGCCCGGTGCGATCAAGACCATTGCAATCGGACTCCCGTTCAGATACACGATTGGCTTTCCGATAGAGGTGTTCATCGGTCACCTGCAGCCCGATGAGCTGATCCTCGGATTCGCTCTGCAAGCCGGCTGGATAGCCGTTGGCTTGGCATTGATGACGCTTCTCTGGCGATCCGGGATCAAGCGCTACCAGGCCGTGGGAGCCTGATCGTGCGGCTGCTCTCGGTGGCGCTGACTTTCACGAAAGTGGCCATGCAGCAACAGTTTGCCTATAGAGGCGAGTTCCTGGGCCAGTTCATCAATGCGTTTGCGGTCGACACGCTCAACGCGGCTGTCTCGGTCGCGGTCATCTATGCACACACCGACAGCCTGCGGGGATGGTCGGCGGGAGAGCTGTTGGTGGTCGTCGGCCTGTTCAACGTGGTGCTGGGCGTGATGGGTACGGTCATGTTTCCCTCGTTAAGCCGGACAACGGAGGCTGTGTACGAAGGGACGTTCGATTACGTACTCATGAAGCCCGTGCCGAGCCTGTTCTTCGCCAGCACTCACTATGTTCAGGTCGGCCACTTCGTGAATTCGATAGTGGGTGTTGTCCTGTGTGCGTTTGGACTCTTCATTCTTGAGGCTGGAGCGCTCACCTGGCGCGTCGCTTTCTTCCCGCTGATGCTGGCTTCGGCGCTTGCGATCTTCTATGCGTTCGTCGTCGCCATGACGACCCTGGTCTTTTGGGCCGTGCGCCTCGAGGGCTTGGAGAGCATGTTCAACGTGTTCTTCAGGACGTCTCGATATCCGGTTGACATCTATCCAAAGTGGATCAAGGGATTCCTGACGTACCTGTTTCCGGTCGCGTTCGTGTCGACGGTGCCGACCGAGACCCTGGTCGGTCGCGATTCGGGCTGGTTGATAGCGGTTGGACCCGTGATCGCGACGATTGCAGTGTACGGAGCCACGCGCTTCTGGCGTTTGGGACTCAGGCGGTATTCGAGCGCCTCAAGCTAGGCGAGCACAACCGGACGCGGGGAGCGTCAGGTGTAGGATCGATCAATGAACGCCCGGCTTGCCGATCGGTTCCTGCGTGAGCCGGGACAGCTCTTGGCCAATGCCGGTTTTGAAGGGGATCCAGATCGGATGGAGTCCGGTCCCTCAGGCTTCGTTTTCTACCATTTCACCCGCGAGAAGCACCTGCGCGACATCCTCGCCGAAGACAGCGGTTTGAACGCCCAACTCCCTATACCGTGCCCCGAACCGCCGGATGAACTGGCCGGACATTACGCCGTCGGCGGATTTCTCCAACCTTGTCCCAGATGGCTCGACCGGTCGCCCTATTTTCAAGATTTGGGACGCCAGATGCTGCGCGAGAACGTGGGCGGCGTGCCGCTTCGAGTTTGTGTTCCGTTGGATTTTGCGGGGCTGTACGTGGCCGACTTCGCTCACTATCTGGAGTGCAAGTACCACGAGCGGAACGGGCGCTTTCCCATGGGGCTGGGCTACGACTGCCGGAATGGTCGGGAGGTAACCCAGGCCTACGTGAACTCCTGGATTCCCCTCGGCAAGTACGGCGGCGGGCACGTCGCACCAATTGTGGAAGTCACACGCGAAGGACCCGGCCTGGTGGTCCCATCCCGGTTCATCGAGATCTGGGACGACCGGCGGAGGACATAGCCATGCGGCGCGGCATCGGCAGGCCAGGCGCAGGGGCCATATCATGCCGGTGGGACGTTAGCTCGCAGAATGGGTGATTGACATGGATCTGACGAAGTCGGTGCCGCGAAGCCCTTACGACAAGCTGGGGGGAGTCGTCTTTCTGCCGAGAGCCATCGACAAGGGGCGCGCCGAGCTTGCCGGAACGCTGGGCGACTACATTTCAAGGGGAGGCCGCTCCGGCAGGGTGTTCGACTTCCTGGGTATCCCGGAGGACGGGTTCATAGAGGCCTTGAGGACGCGCCCCACCGACGCCGATGTCTGGGAGTGGGTCTCCGAGCGCATGACCCCGCGCTCGCCGGAGGAGATCGAGGAGTTCAACGACTGGATGAGCTCCGCATCGCCCGACACCGGCGATTGGACGTGGGAGTGGTTTCAGGAGCAGCTGGAGATGTCGGGCAACGGCCACAGGTCAGACATCAGGCGGCACTTCGACCGGCTCGATCTTGACGATGGGCGCGAAGTGCCAATCGGTGGACGCTCCGGCGCATCCTCCACTTGACAGGCTGATCGCCGGAGTCTCCGAGGAGGCGAACTAGTGAGCGCCGCCGCACGTACGCTTGGCGGGACGATCTCGCTGACCAAAGCCAACGTCTCGCAGCTATCGCAATACCGGCTCGTCCTGCTGCTTCACGGACTAAGGCAGGTCCTGAATCCGCTGCTCTACATGGCGGTGTGGTGGGCGGTGGCGGGCGACGGCGACGTGGCGGGCTTCCGTCAAGGGGACGTCGTCATCTACTACATCGTCTTCATGGGAGTCGCGCATTTCACGTGGGCGACGGGATTCGGGCAGCTTGCCAACCTGATCCGGCTGGGGCGTCTCTCGCCTCACCTGATGCGTCCGATGAATCCGATTTGGATTGCAGTCTCCGGCGACCTCGCCGCCAAGCTCAGCGCGGCGGTCATGCTCGTTCCGATATGGATCGCCATGTACCTGATACTCAGGCCGCAGTTCGACTTTCAGTGGCTCAACGTCGCGCTGTTCATCCCGTCGGTGGTTCTCGCGGCGTCGCTGTCGTTCGTCGCGGGCGCGTGCCTGGGGCTGACCGCGTTCTGGGTAACCAAGCCGTGGCCGTTCTTCAACGTCTGGTACAACGTGGGGGACTTATATACTTGACACCACCGCCTGAACTGCTAGAATAGGGGTATAAGTCAAGCAGTTAAGGAAGCGGCCAAGTGTTCGAGAAGTCATACGCAGGCCTATACGAGTTGACCGAAGCATTTCCCGATGAGGAATCCTGCGTTCGGCATCTTGAGGCCCTGCGTTGGCCGCTCGGCGTCATTTGCCCGCACTGCGGCGCAAGCCGTAAAATCTACCGTCTCAAGCGCGGGAGCCGCTACCGATGCGCGGATTGCAAACAGGATTTCTCGGTTCGCAAGGGAACCATCTTCGAAGAATCCCGCCTACCCCTCCGCAAGTGGTTCATCGCCGCGTGGTCACTCACTTCCAACCGCAAGGGCATACCGTCAACGCAGTTGGCGCGGACGCTCGGAGTAACGCAGAAAACGGCCTGGTTCATGCTTGCCCGCCTGCGTGAAGTTGCCGGTCAAATGACCGGACACGGCGGGCCGGTTTCTGGCGAGACCGAAGTTGACGAGACATTTCTCGGCGGCAAAGAGCGAAACAAACACGCGAGTAAGCGCGGGATGGCCGGCAAGCAGGCAGTCATCGGCGCAAGGTCACGCGAGGGCCGCGTACGCGCCGAAGCTATCGACGGTCGGGACCGCGCCGAACTTCACGGCTTCATCCGCGAACACGTAGCGCCCGGCTCAATCGTCTTCACGGACGACTGGCGGGCATACCAAGGTCTCACCGACTACCACCACGAAACGGTCAATCATTCAGTCGGCGAGTACGTTAGAGGCCAAGCCCACACGCAAGGGATCGAGTCATTCTGGGCGATGGTCAAACGCGCCTACATCGGCGTGTTCCACCACTTCACTTGGAAGCACTTGCACCGCTACCTGCGCGAATTCGAGGCCCGCTGGAATCTCGGCAACGGCTCCGAATCCCGCCGCATGGACACCCTGCTTTCCTACTCTTCGGGAATCCGGCTCACCTACAAGCAACTCATCGCGTAGACGTGGGCCTGAACGTCGGTTTCCACGACCTGCTACGGCAAGCGGTCACCCGTCCCGCGCCTGAGATTATGCGACCGTGGCTCGGCAAGGTTCACTGCGGCGATGCAATCGAAATGATGGCAAGGCTACCTGTCGGCGCGGTTGACGTGATAGTAACCAGCCCGCCGTACAACCTGAAGAACAGTACCGGCAACGGCCTGAAGAACGGGAGCGGCGGCAAGTGGCCGCAGGCGGGCCTGATTGAAGGGTACAGCGACCACAACGACGCGATGCCCCATGATGAATATGTCCAGTGGCAACGCAACTGCCTAGATGCCATGATGCGCGTTCTCAGGGAAGACGGCGCGATTTTCTACAATCACAAGTGGCGCGTGCAGGCCGGCCTGTGGCAGCGCCTCGCCGACGAAATCACGGACGGCTTTCCGGTTCGCCAGATCATCATTTGGAAGCGAGACGGCGG
>JAPOVO010000155.1 GCA_026708165.1 Chloroflexota bacterium
CGTCACCGCCTACCAGCGCCAGGATCGACACCGACTTGGGCACGGACATGGTAACGTCCCATCCCGCCCGGTGCTCACCCCGTTTGGCGTCCAGCACGACGCCGTTGGGGAGTTCGCCGGCGAGCACCTTCTCGAACTGCTCCGCGTCGACCGGCCCGGACAGGCCCAGCTCGGCCGCCCCCTCGCCTGCCCAGGCGCTGGCGCCTTCGGCCTGATCGGCGGTGTAATAATTGTCCCGGGCGTAATAGGCGGCTGCGTCGGAGGCCGAACCGACCGCAGCAACCGAGATCATTGTCGGCCCTGCGACGTGCCGGGCCTCGCCCGCACCACAACCTTGCCTGCCTTGCCCTCGAACTGCGTCCGGCAGCTGTCGGTCGCGAGCCGGTAGTTCACCAGCGCGCAAACCGCCTGATCCCCCCCGCCCAACAGATAGTTGGCCGAGCGGACGGCGAACCACGACGGCGGCAGCGCCATCGCGGCGAAGAAATAGCTGCCGACGCAGAGCAACCAGACGACCGACAGCGCCACACCCACCTTGCGACCCGACCAGTCCCTGTCCCAGACGGTGTAGCTGACCTTTGTCCGGGGCTGCTGCTCGAGGCTCCTGATGGCGGCGGTATTCTCCCGCAACGCCTCGGTGTGATCGCGCTGCCGTTCGTCGATGGCATCCAGACGGGGATGCCTGTCGATCCGTTCGGCAAGCAACCGCATCTCCGCCCTGATCGGATTGAAGCTGGCGGTGATGCGCTCCGGCATGCCCTTGATGCACTCGGTCCGGGCTCGCGTCAGCGCCAGCTGATCCTCGCGCTCCAGCCTGTGCATGTCGCTCTCGTGCGCCGCCCAGCTTTGGGCGATGCGGTCGATCTCCATGACCGCCTTGTCCAGCCTGGCGCCGAAGGCGACGACGTCACCGGGCCCCAGTTGCTCGGGCCGGTCGAATACGGCCCGCCCCTCCCGCCACGCATCAAGACATTCACGAACGAACGATTTGGCCAGGGTCGCACGCTCGACACCACGCTCGGCCGCGCACCGGGTGAGGTCCGCATCGTCGTCGTCCCCAAGCCGTACATTGACCTGACCGCCCATGAAATCTCTGCCCTTGTCCGGCGTAATGCTGGTCGCCGGCACCATACCCGTGCCATGATAGCAAAGTGGCACGATTGCGCCATAGCAGGCAGGATAATGCAATAAGTCATGACGACGTGAGCGGTGCATCCACCATCGGTGAGCGGATCAAGGCGGTACGGCTCAGGACCGGGTTGGGACAGGACGCGTTCGCGAAGGCGCTGGGCTATTCCAAGCGCGCACTGGTCAGCTGGGAGCTGGGCGGGGCCGAGCCGCCTGTCGCCCTATTGGCGAAGCTCCGGCGCGATTACGATGTCGATCCCGAATGGGTGATCCTGGGCGAGGACACCGTGCCCCGGAGCTATTTCGGGCCGGTCGACTGGGACCGGCTCGATCGCCTGCGCGACGACGTGGACGCCGTCTGCAGGGACGTCGGGCTGAAGCTGCCCGACGAACGCAGCCAGGCGCTCGCGCGCGTGCTATACGACGGAGGCGCGGACGCGGGCGCCGCCAACCGCAAGCAGCTGCGCGGTACGCTGCTCGCCTTGTCGCTGGGGGACTGAAGATGGGCAGATCCAGAGATGAACAGCTGGCGGCCTGGACGGCCGAGACGCGGCGGGTCGGGTTCGAGCGACGCAACTGGCCGGTCGTGCGCCGACTGGCGGCGCTGTGCACAGGCCTGCTGCTGGCAGGTCTGGCGGCCCGTCTGCTGGGCTATGCCCCTGCCCTCGCGGCTGCCTGCTGGGTCGCCGCAGCTGTCACCGGCGCGGTCATGCTGATCTGGTTCTTCGACCCGCGCCGCTTCCGCGCACGGCCGTCCGGCACGTCCTGACCGCACGGAAACAAGCGCGCGCAGCCGGGTTCGCATCGGCCGGTGCTGACCCATCAGTCTTGTCCATGACGCCCCTCGGGAGATGGGCCGTGCCTCCGAACGGGTCGCTTGCTTGCGACCCTCATGTCGCTGCGCAGCCCGGTAAATCACGGCCTTCGTAGCGCTGTAGCGCCCTTGTAGCACGTCACGAGGCAGCTTTCGCGGAACCCGCAGCACAGCCGATATCCTGCTACAGCAATGATAAACCAAGGCTTTACGCTCGAAACACGGCCGCTATCCATAGCGTGGTGTGTGCTCCTTCCCTGCACGATCCGGATGCCGCCGTATCGATGTCGTGATGCTCCGGCATTCATTCCGGCTTCCGGCGGGGCACCCGGGCCGGCGTGTCAGCCGGCCAGCAAGCGAACTGTCATTCTACCCGGACCGTCTTCTCGACGGTGCGGCAACCGGTTCAGGATGAGCCGCAGGACATATCGCCTGTCACTGGCGCTGCCGCCGCCAGTATCTTCCTGGCGGCACGACGCTCGCGTGCCCGGGCGCGTTGATCTTCGCCGATCCGGGGATCGCTGCCTTCCGGCTCCGAACCCGGGGCAGGATCCGGTTCCTCCATCACCCGGATACCCTCGGCGAGTCGTGCCGCGTCCTTGCGCCGGGCGTACTCCTGCTGGACCGCGCTGGTCATGTCGGATCTCAGAAGGACGTAATCGGGTTCGTACCGATGCTGGCGCATCAGCTCGGCGAGCGCGTAAACGGCCAGGTCGTCACCGACCGCGGCACGAACCGCGCACAGCCAGCGCGGCGAGGCGTAACGGTGCCGCAGCGTCCAGATCCCTCGCGCCATCTCGGTTGCGAACAGGGCTACCCAGATGACGAGCATGCCCCGTCCGGCGACGACCGGTCTGGCGCCGATCGCCTTGGCGATACCGATCGTCATGATCAGCATCGGCAGGAAGGATATGGCGCTGATCGCATAAGGGACGACGTTCAGCTGGCTCACTTCCCATCGCGCGATCAGCCGGTCAGCCACCGGGACGCGTTCAGTCACGCCAGGGATCATGGCTGCTCGCCGACCAGCTGTCGTGATGCTGGAAATGGTCATGAGCACCGCTGTCCCAGCGATCGTGACGCTGCCAGTCGGACTCGTAATCGTGCGACCGGATAGAACCATAGGGATTGCCGGCGACGTCGGGAGTCCCCGTTCCCGCGATCGTCGGCAATCCGGTCGCCGGATTGATGTCCATGACGTCGCTGCCGATCCCCGGGCGGGCCGGGAGTGTCCAGTCTTCGAACCAGGTGGCGATGCGCTCGAACAGTCTCATGTCAGCACTCCCGATCGGAAGCCTGGACTATATACGCTTTCCGTATATTGCTCAAGCCGGTCTAGATGCTTCGGTGTGCCCGCTTCCCCTGTCCCATCTGATCTGCACGCCCGCATCGTCGCTGCGCTGACCGTGGCACGGCGGGACGCCAGGCTTCGTCAGGTTGACCTCGCGAAGCGGCTCGGATGGCAGCAGGCCTATGTATCGCGTTACGAAACCGGTGAGCGCCAGTTGAGCGTGGATGAATATGTCGCGGTCGCCTCGGCGATCGGGGTCGATCCGGTGGCTTTGCTCGGCGAGCTTCTGTCTCAAAACTGCTCGTAATCACAGCTCAGGACCGCTCATTGAGGCGATACCCAGGCGCATCTGCCAACGATAACGCCCACCCGGTCGACGTTGCGAACATCTGCTACAATACCGAACGCGAGTTCGATGGCCTCTACGATCCGGCGCGATTGCACACACCGGCTAAACCGACGATCGGTTCGGGGTATCTCCCTACCCTGCCCTTTCAACGAGCGTGACGCTGACATGTACACACCGCCGGATCGGCTTGGCTTCTTTCGGAAGCCTGCGGCCGTCAGGCCGCTTCTGTGACGGCGATAGCCGGCACGCAACGAAGGCTCATTGCCCCAAGGGGCAATTCCGCATTCCCTTTCCTTCCTTTTTAGCCGGGTCTTGGGGTTAAGTGATTCTGTTAAATAGGAATCGTTAAGAAGGTTAAGTGTCGAAAAGCGGCCAAAAAACCGTGTCTTCGTAATATCTTGAGAGGCTGTCCGGTGTGTGATCCCACGTGATTCGGTGTGTGATCCCACGATAGTGCGGTGTGTGATCCCACGACGCCCGGGTGTGTGATCCCACGATGATCGCTTGCCTCTTTGCGGGTAGATTATTGCTCGATCCGCACTCTCAACGCCTGCTGCCCGCCTCCACCTCTGATACGGATGGGCCTTGCGGTGTGTGATACCACGATAGTCAGCGTTCTCCGGCGAGCTTGTCCATCAGGGCGTCCACCTCGGCGGCGCGGCGGCGATCGGCATCGAATCGGTTCCGCCGCTCTTGCTCGGCTTCCAACTTGGCAGTCAGTGCCAGCGCCTCCGCTTCACCCCGAAGTCGAAACAGCACGGCAGGACTGCCATCGGCTGTTGCAGCCATCTGCATCGCATAGTCAGGGAGCTGGTCAGCCTCCACCACCTTGCGGAGCATCCGGTTGAACTCTTTGGGTTTGCTGTCGCTACCGGTCTTGTCGCGCAGCACCTCGACGCGACACGTCCACCCGCCCTTCTGGTTGCCGGCGTGCTTGCGCGCGATACGATACAGGGCGCGTTCCAGCTCCCCGGTCAGCAGGAAATAATCTTGGTGCATGGTGAGCAGCGACCGCTCCCCCATAATCCCCTCATACACCCAATCCGACAGCGTAATGGTCATCCCACGCGGTTGGTCGGTGTCTGGGTCCACCTCCAGCGTCCATTTGTCGAGCCAGTTGAAACCGGCCTCGATCCGCGCGCCCAAGCGGCGGACCAAGG
>JAPOVO010000117.1 GCA_026708165.1 Chloroflexota bacterium
GGGCGCCACCCCGCCTACGCATCGAAGCTCTCTTTGTCGGAGCTCTCCTCGACGACGCCGGCCAGAACGTTGGCGGGGCCGGTCAAGAGGGCCACGCGTCTTGATTTGGGCGATCGATAGATAGTCTGATTGGAGTCAGCCTGGAGAATTGTGCCGCCGTCGAACACGGCGATCCTTTCGCCCAAGCTGAATGCTTCGGACAACTGGTGAGTTACGAAAAGGATGGTCAGGTCGAGCTCCTCCCGCAGCCTCAGCAGCTCATTGCCCAACGTCTCGCGAATTGAAGCGTCGAGTGAGGCGAACGGCTCGTCGAGGAGGAGCGTCCGCGGTTTGGGGGCGAGAGCACGGGCGAGGGCCACTCGCTGTTTTTGTCCTCCGGAAAGCGTTGCGGGATATCGGTCGCCCAATCCGTCCAGATCGAGGAGTTCGAGCAGCTCCAGCACTCGCGCTTCGCGGTCCGACCGGCTCGCACGGCGGAGTCCGTATCCCACGTTCTGAGCGGCGGTCAGATGGGGAAACAGCGCCCCGTCCTGGATGAGGTAACCGATGCCGCGCCGGTGAGCTGGAACGTCGATTTTCTTCGTGGAGTCGAAGACAGTGTCACCGTCGATCGCTATGCGGCCGCGGTCGGGCTTTCTGAGACCCGCTATCGCTTCGAGCGTAAGAGTCTTGCCGGAACCGGAATAGCCGAACAGAGATATCAGCTCCCGTCCCGCTTCGAGATTTACGTCAAGGCTGAAATCGCCGACTTGAAGCTCAATATCGAGCTGCAGCATCCGCGCCTCCCCGAGACCCGACTAGATGAAATGCCACCAGAACGCCGAACGAAACGGCCAGCAGCAGCAACGAGACCGTGAGCGCTGCATCGAGGTCTTCCTCCATCGAGGTCAGTATCGCCAGCGGCAGCGTCCGAGTCTTGCCCGCCAGGTTCCCGGCAAACATTATCGTCGCACCGAATTCGCCCAGCGCCCGCGCCCATGCCATGGCCATGCCCGCCAGCAGCGAAGGCGCGGACAGGGGCAGGGTGATTCGAAGGAAGGTGCCAAACGGCGATACGCCGAGAGTTTTGGAGGCGTTTTCGAGATGTCGGCTGACAGACGTGAACCCGGCGCGGGCGGACCTGACGAAGAAGGGCGTGGCGACGAAGGTCTGCGCCATCACCACCGCAGCGGTGTTGAAGCCGATGCGAACCCCCATGACATCGAGGAGCTGACCGGCGAGTCCGGTCCTGCCGAACGCGACCAGCAGTGCGACTCCGGCCACCACGGGCGGAAGCACCAGCGGCAGGTCCACCATGGATTCGACAAGCGCCTTGCCACGGAAATCACGGCGCGAAAGCAGATACGCAAGCGGCAATCCGAACGAGACCGCCAGGAAGACGGTGGCCAGGCTGGTAACCAGACTCAGCGCCAACGCTTCGCGCACGACTTGGCTGCCAAGCGCCGTTCGAATCGCCTCGGCACCCGCGCCCCGCAGGACCAGAGCGAGAATCGGAATAACGAGAAACGCAAGAAGGAAGGCCGCCGGAATCCATGGACCCGCCGTCTGGAACCGCTCACCCAAGGGTTTCAGGATAGATAGTCCATTCGACAAATCATGAGCCGTCGACGATCAGTCCGCGATTTCTGAAGATCTGTTGCGCGGTTTCCGACGTAAGAAACTCCACGAACCGGGCCGGGAGTCCGGCGGCGTCTTCGGAGAGAGCGCCCGCTCCGTACCGGACCTCCACCGCCGCGTAATCTGGCAACTTGATTGAAGTCATCTCACTCGCCGAGGCGGTGTAGCTATCGCTTTCATACGCAAAACCCGCGTCGACTTCGCCCAGTCCCAGACGGGCTATAACACCGCGCACGTTCATCTCTTCCGAAACGATATTAGAGGCAACGCCCTCCGCGAACCGGCGACCGTAGTCCAGACCTTCTCGCAGGAGCGCCAGTGCTTCGCGGGACGCGCGACCAACGGGAACTTCAGGCACACCCAAGACGATTCGCTTGCCCGGCTTTGCCAAGTCCCGAAGAGACTGAATTCCGCCGGGGTTGCCCGGGGCCAGCAGGACCTGAACGCGATTCCTTGCGAACGTCGAGGTCGGCCCGTTTATCAATCCTAGGTCGACCAGGTCGTCCACCATGGTCGCGTCCGCCGAAACATAGACGTCGACGGCGGCGTTCAGCTCGATCTGCGTGCGCAGCTGCTGAGACCCGGCGAAGTGGAAGAGCAGCTTCGCTTCGGGATAGAGCGACTCGAACTCAACTTGAATCTGCTGGAGCGGCTCGGCCAGGGAAGCCGCCGCGAAGACGATGACTTCGGTGCGGCTCGGCCGCTCTCCGCACGCCGCGAAAATCGTGAAGACGGCGCAGCAAAGCAGCCAGAGTATTAACTTCGACGCGATTCGTGACGACCTAGCGGCGGATCGGGGTTCCCGGGGCTGGCCGCGCGGACAAACGCGCGGCGTCGCGACCGAACGGCCGCCGGAACTCGCCTGTTCAGGCTGGACGGGGCTATCCGGGCGTCTGCACCCGCTCACTGTCGGACTTGGCGAGGCCCGCGTCGCTGCGAATGCCGCCGGCCCTGTCCGTTCGTTCCCACGGCAAATCGAGGTCGGGCCGCCCGAAGTGTCCGTATGCGGCGACCTGCCGATAGATCGGTCGGCGCAGGTCGAGGTCTTCGATAATCGCGCCCGGGCGCAGATCGAAGTGCTCATTGATCAACTCGACGATTGCCTCGTTTTCGAGCCTGCCGGTGCCGAACGTCTCGACCATGAGCGAGAGCGGCTCCGGCACGCCGATGCAGTAGGCGAGCTGCAGCTCCAGCCGGTCGGCGACTCCCGCCGCGACCAGGTTCTTGGCAACGTAGCGCGCGGCGTAGGACCCGGACCTGTCCACTTTTGTCGGGTCCTTGCCGGAGAAGGCGCCGCCGCCGTGACGCGCCATCCCGCCGTAGGTGTCGACGATGATCTTTCTGCCGGTCAGACCGGCGTCGCCCATCGGGCCTCCGATTACGAACCGGCCCGTTCCATTGATCAGAATCTTGGTGTTGTCGTCGAGCAATTCGCCGGGGATAACCGGCTCTATGACGTGTTTGCGGATGTCGCCGTTGAGCACTTCACGTCCGACCTTGGCGTCGTGCTGAGCGGCGATGACAACGGTATCGACTCTAACGGGCTTGCCGTACGAGTATTCGACGCTCACCTGCGACTTGCCGTCGGGACGCAAATAGTCGATGTCGCCAATGCTCTCCTTGCGGACGTGCGCCAACCGCTCGCACAACTGGTGAGCCAGCGTGATCGGTAGGGGCATCAGCTCGTCGGTCTCGGTGCAGGCGTAGCCAATCATCATTCCCTGGTCGCCCGCGCCAAGCCCCTCTTTCGTGGACGAGTCGACCCCCTGGCTGATGTCGGCCGACTGCTCCTTGACCGAGACCACAGTCCCGCAAGTCTCGTAGTCGAATCCGAATTTCGCCCGCGTGTATCCGACCTCCCTGACCGTCTGCCGCACGATGTCCGCCATATCGACGTAGGCTTTGGTCGAGATTTCGCCCAGAACGAGAATCAGCCCGGTATTAGCGGCAGTCTCGCAGGCGACTTTCGCGTGGGGATCCTCGGCGATGATCGCGTCCAGGATGGCGTCGGAAATCTGATCGCAGAGCTTGTCAGGGTGCCCCTCGGTCACGGACTCCGACGTAAACAGAAGACTCGGTGAATTCGTAAGCGCTATCGACACTGATTACCGTCCTTTACCCGGTCCAGGCCGGGCGAATCTCTATGTTCCTTCTTGCCAGGCGCCCAGGTAGGCCGCCTGCTCCCCGGTGAGGGAATCGACTTTTATACCCATCGAGTCTAACTTCAGCCGGGCTATTTCCTGATCTATTTCTCTCGGAACCGGGTAGACCTTTCGTTCGAGCGACCTGGCGTTCTTCACCATGTATTCGGTGGCGAGCGCCTGGTTCGCAAAGCTCATATCCATAACGCTCGCTGGATGTCCTTCGGCGCTCGCGAGGTTGATCAGCCGTCCCTGGCCGAGCAGGTATATCTTGCGGCCGTCGGACATGAGGAACTCTTCGAGCATTGGCCTGACCTCGCGGCGGGACGTGCTCAGCCCTTCCAGCGCGGGGATGTTTATCTCCACGTCGAAGTGACCGGAATTGGCGAGAATCGCGCCCGACTTCATTTTTTCGAAGTGCGGCTCGTCGATCACGCTCTTGTTACCGGTGACGGTCACGAAAACATCGCCGACCTCGGCGGCTTCAGCGACTCGCATAACTCGAAATCCATCCATCGAAGCTTCGAGCGCGCGCGTGGGGTCGATCTCGGTGACTATGACGTTGGCGCCCATGCCGCGCGCCCGGCTCGCCAGCCCGCGGCCGCACCATCCGTAGCCGCAGACCACGAAGTTCTTGCCCGCGAGCAAGAGGTTGGTGGCCCTCATGATGCCGTCGATTGTCGACTGCCCGGTGCCGTACCTGTTGTCGAAGAAGTGCTTGGTGTCGGCTTCGTTGACGGCCATGATCGGATATCGAAGAACGCCGGCCTCTTGCATGGCGCGCAGCCGGATCACCCCTGTGGTCGTTTCTTCGGTGCCGCCGATGATGTCGGCGATCAGGTCTTCGCGCGACGAGTGGATGGTGCTCACCAGATCGGCCCCGTCGTCCATCGTTATGTGGGGGCCTGCGTCCAGAACCGCGCCGATGTGCGCGTAGTAGGTGGCGTTGTCCTCGCCGTTCCGGGCGAA
>JAPOVO010000426.1 GCA_026708165.1 Chloroflexota bacterium
GATCCGCGTATTAGAGATAACTCCGGAACTCTCTCGCAAGTAAGGCTCGGAGGGAAGCAGATCCATGGCGCCGCGTTTGGCGGCGACTAATGGCAAGGCTGTGTCAACAGCCCATGCGATGAAGTCGCCGCCAAGCGCGATTGAGTCGTCGCATCTGGCGGCGCGCCATGTCCGGCAACAGGCGAAATGCTGAAGTACGCACTGCGACGGATTCTGATCGTGATTCCGGCTGTTGTCGCGGCGTCGCTGATCATTTTTGCGCTCATTCGATTCGCTCCCGGTGACCCTGTTGACATTATGTTCGGCCCCGCCGCGATGGGGCATTCGACCGCCACCATAAGCCAGGAGGCGCGGGACAAGGTCAGGAAGGAACTGGGTTTACTGGAGCCTGCTCCCATCCAATATGCGATCTGGCTCGGCAGAATGGCGCGGCTCGATCTTGGCACGACGTTCAAAACTCGCCGTCCAGTCATTGATGAACTCGCCGAACGCTTGCCAACCACGGCAAAACTGGCGTTCCTCTCGTTCGGTATTTTGCTGGTAACGGCCATCCCTCTTGGAGTCTTGTCGGCGGTAAATCAAGGCAAGGCGGCCGATCATGGCGTGCGGTTCATCGCGCTGGTGTTCTCAGCGATGCCGAGTTTCTGGCTCGGCTTGCTGCTTCTATACCTGCTCGGCGTCCAGTGGAAGGTCATCGACATTTCGGGCGGATCCGAGCTCAAACACCTGATACTTCCCGCGATCGTTATGGCGCTCGGAATCGTGCCTACAATTTCGAGGCTGTTGCGGGCAAGCCTCATCTCCGAGCTTGGTCAACTCTACATAGTATTTGCTCGCGCACAGGGGCTTTCCGATGGGGTGGTTCTATGGCGGCATGCGGTAAGAGTCGCGGTCCTGCCCATCATGGCCCTTCTGGGTCTCTATCTCGGCGGGGCTTTAGGAGGATCGGTGATCGTTGAATCCATATTCTCGATACCCGGGGTCGGCAAGTGGGTGCTGGATTCAATCCTCGGCCGCGATTTCCCGGTCGTGCAAGCCTACATGCTGCTTGCCGTGGTGATCATTGCCACCGCAAACCTTGTTGTGGATTTGAGCTATGCGGTTCTCGATCCGCGAATCCGGTTTGGAGGCCGCCAGGTTGCTTAGGGTAGTGGCAGGTCCCCTGCTAAATCGATTTGCAGCTCGAACCAACTTCCTTATCGTGACAGGCGGGGCGGCGCTAGGACTAATCCTCCTCGCCGTGTCGATAGGACCGTTGGTGATGCAAACTGATGCACTTTCGTTCGAGCGAGGCAAGGAGCTTCTGCCTCCATCGTCGGATCACTGGTTCGGTACCGATCGATTCGGTCGCGATTTTTTCGCCCGAGTTCTGGAGGGAGGCCGAGTCTCGTTGGCCGCCGCGTTTATAGCGATGTCGCTGATCCTTGCGATAGGAATAACGCTCGGCGCCATCGCAGGGTATCTAGGCTCGTGGGTCGATGGAGCTGTAATGAGAGTCGTGGACGTTTTGCTCGCACTGCCGCCGTTTGTCGCGGCAATCGCGATTGCCGGGCTGTTTGGCACCGGGTTGCAGGTGATTCTCATCGGAGTCGTCACCCTCTGGTGGGCGTGGTACGCGCGGATTACCCGAGGAATCGTGCTGCAGGTCAAAGAACGGCTTCATGTAGACGCCGCAAAGGCCGCAGGAGCGACGACATTTTCGATCGTATTTCGCGAAATCGTGCCCCTGGCAGCCGGGCCGGTGATCGTGGTTGCAACGCTTGATCTGGGCAGCCTGATACTCACGATAGCCGGCCTGTCGTTTCTCGGACTCGGAGAACAACCGCCCAATCCGGAATGGGGAACGCTTCTGTCCGAGGGCCGAGCATATTTCCTAGTAACTCCCCACCTGACGCTGTTTCCGGGACTGATGATATTTCTTACGGTTCTGGCGCTGAACCTCCTTGGGGAAGGTCTCCACGAGCGCCTCGATCCATATAACCTAGCCGGCCGAGGGAGATAGACGGTCATGGAGACGCTAGCCACTTCCGATTCGAATCTCGTCCGGCTTACCAACTTTTCCGTCGGTTATCCCACGAGCAATGGGGTTGTTCCGGCGCTGCGCGACATTTCCCTGGACATTTGCGAGGGGGAGTCGTTGGCGCTTGTCGGCGAGAGCGGGAGCGGCAAAAGCACCCTGGCCAGGGCGCTCATCGGCTTAGTGGAAGCTCCGGGGCGTGCCACCGGGGGAGAGATCGAGCTCGCCAGTGTAGGTAGATCGACAAGCGCTGCCCGTCGCACGGGGGTTGCGGGCAAGATCATGACTATGGTGCTTCAGGAGCCACGTGACTCGCTGAACCCCGTTTTGTCGATTGGAAGCCAGATGGCGATGGTGCTGGCCCGACGTGGAGTCCCCAGGCGCAAACGTCGTTCCGCGGCGTCGGAGTTGCTGCGGAGTGTGCGACTCGAGGACGCGCCCCGAGTTCTTCGATCGTATCCCTTTCAGCTCAGCGGTGGCATGTGCCAACGAGTCGCGATCGCAATAGCGCTCGCGGGCCAAGCGAAGCTGCTGATCGCGGACGAGCCGACGACGGCGCTGGACGTCCGCGTGCAAGCCTCGATCCTGCGGCTGCTGAGTGAGTTGCAGCAGGAACACGGGTTTGCGCTGCTGCTTGTATCCCATGATTTCGGCGTGGTTGCCGAGGTGTCGCAGACAGTGGCCGTAATGTATGCGGGACGGCTGGTCGAATACGGTCCGACCGCCGAGGTCCTGGGCAATCCGCGACACCCCTACACAGCCGCACTGCTGAACGCACGCCCGACCCTTGGGGCAGGGTTGCCGATTCGTCCTATCGGGCAGGCGCCCGCTGCCGGCAAGGCCCACGATCAGCCCGCGTATCTCCCACCCTCCCACCCCGCTGCCGCGCTGTGCCCGGAAAGCCCGCATCCGCTGCCTGACGGTAGCTTGTCTCACAGCGCGGCATGCTATCACCCAATCGAGTTCGTCGGTGAAAAGAGCGTGGACGCGGCCGCCACGCGACGATCACGAGAGATTCCGAAGCTGCCGCACGAGCCGGCGAAACTCCTTGAAGTTCGAGATCTAAACAAGAGATTCCGCGTGGGAGGAGCGCTCGGCAAGCAGAGCGTCCAGGCACTCAAGGATGTGTCTCTAGACGTGTCTCCAGGTGAGATCGTCGGCATAGCCGGCGAAACGGGATGCGGGAAGTCTACGCTGGCCAAATGCGTTCTCGGCCTCGAATATCCCGATGCCGGCTCTATTCGGATCGACGGGGTCGATTTGACGAAATTGGGTAAATCCGAACTACGTAAATTGCGGCGCCGAGTCCAGGCGGTATTTCAGGATGCTAGGGCGTCGATGAATCCGAATCGGAAGATCATCGATGTCGTGCAGGAGCCGCTGCGAAACTTTGGGATCGGCGAGCGCCATGAACGGTCGGAGCGGGCGCGGGAGATGCTCTCGCGCGTTGGACTTAGCGACGACCTCTTCGAGCGTTCGCCAGGGCAATTGAGTTCCGGTCAGTGCCAGCGTGCTGCGCTCGCTCGAGCGCTTGTCCTGAGCCCCAGGCTCTTGATTTGCGACGAGCCGTTCTCGTCATTGGACCTGTCAGCGCAGGCTCAATTGATGCATTTGCTGAGTGATCTACAAGCAGACTACGGCTTCGGATTGCTTCTGATATCGCACGATCTGGCGGTGCTGACCTCGCTCGGCAGTCGTATCGTCGTAATGCTGGGCGGGAGGGTCCTGGAGATCCTTCCTGCAGGCCAGACCGAGCATCGTTTCTTTCACCCTTATACAAGTGCTCTCCTTCAGTCGATCCCGGGTTTAAGCGGCAATGAGCGTCGTGTTGGTCGACCTCACTATGCGGCCAAGATGATGGACCCGTCCGGCTGTCCGTTCGTGTCGGATTGCGACCTGGCGATTGATCTGTGCGGCGAGGTTATGCCGGCGATGTTGACCACGGCGGCGGGCCACGAAATGGCCTGTCATCGCTCCGCTGACCTGCCGGACCTCCAACTCGCTTCGACAACTCACCACTGAAACAGCATCGGTCCGATAGAACCGTTGCCGACGTTGTTCTCCGGCTTTCGCTGCTGATCAGTGCGGCGGGCCGTGCTAGAGTCGCCCGCGAGTCGGAAGTCGGGAGCACATGAAGCCGCCAAACATACCCTTCGCCTTCGCCGACGACTGGGGGCGATACGCCAGCGCCTACCGCCGGTATGAGGGCGACAACTCGCTCAACGCGCTTATCGACACTCCCACCTTCGACCGGATCGCGAACGAGGGGGCGCTCTTCCTCAACGGCTTTGTTCCAGCTCCGAGCTGCACGCCTTGCCGGAGCTCGATCCTTTCGGGCCGGTACTTCTGGCAGACGGGAATGGGAGCGATCTTGCAGGGCGCAGTGTGGGACGAGTCTATTCCAACCTATCCCCTCATTCTCGAGCAGGCCGGCTACCACATCGGCTATACGTACAAGGTGTGGTCGCCGGGGCGCAACGTGAATGCTCCCTACGGCGGTGATCGAACCCAGTACGAAAGAGAGGGGAAGCTCTTCAACTATTTCTCCCACGTCGTTACTGAAAAGGCTTCCGAAGTGGGCGTCGAGGGAGCCAAGCAGATGCTGCTGGACGAGGTACGGGGGAACTTCGACTCGTTCCTGGAAGCCAGACCCGAAGGCGCGCCGTTCTGCTACTGGTGGGGGGCTACCAACACCCC
>JAPOVO010000409.1 GCA_026708165.1 Chloroflexota bacterium
ATTCGTCGAACAGCGCTTCCTCGTGATCTTCTCGCCATGCTGCGTCCCTGACTTCGGTGACTATCAGCCCGGGGCAGATGGTGTTCGCCCGCACGCCGTAGGGGCCGTAGTCGAGCGCCATGCCCCTGGAGACTCCTATGACCGCGTGCTTGCAGGTGTCGTAGATGGCGGCGTCGTCGGAGGCGAGGAACCCGTGAACGGACGAGATGTTTATGATGGAGCCGCCGCCGACTCGACGCATGTGGGGAAGGGCCGCCTGCCCGGCGAGGGCCAAGGCCCGCACCATGATGGCGAATCCACGGTCCCACTGTTCCCAAGGCTCCTTTCCGGCCAACGCGTCGCCGCGGACGCCCCATGCGTTGTTGACGAGAATGTCGATACGTCCGTGGTGCTCGACGCAGGTTTCGACCATCGACGTGATTTGCCGAGGATCGCCTACGTCGGCAGTCTGGTAGGTGGCGTTCATTCCGCCGTCGCGGATCGCCGCCGCTTCGGCTTCGCCCTTTTCGGTCTGGATGTCGACGATGTGGACAGCCGCGCCGTCGGAGGCCAGCCGCCATGCAATCGCTCTGCCGATTCCCTGCGCGGCGCCCGTGACCAGGGCCGCTTTACCGCTCAATCCCATGTTTACCTCCACTGTCGAAGTGCAAGTTGCCGTGACTCGGACCTGTACCCGCATATAGTGCATTATTGGAAAGCGATGCCGCAATCGAGATACAGGGTCCGGTAGGACGTTAAGGCGGCGATACGGGCCGTGGGAACGTGCGATTTGCGTTGACGGACCCGCGCAGCCGAACGCTGAACTGGAGGATGGATGAGCGCCGATCCAAGGTTCATAAAAGCCATTGAGCTGATCGACAGGGCGAACGCGGGCGACCCTGTCCGAATCGTCGTGCATGGCGAGGAGAGGCAGAAGGAGCTTGCGCATTCGGAATTGATGACTAGATGGGTCGAGCGGCTGCGCCCGGATGCTGGGGACGAGCTATTGATCGCCGCGCGGGCGCACCATATTCGCCGGTGGGAGATTCCCCGGTCGTCCTATCCCGCGGGCAGGAAAGCCTATCTGCAATGGCGGACGGCTCTGCACAGGTTCCACGCCGAGGCTACCGGCGAGATTCTGACCAAGGTCGGCTACGAGCAGGACTTCATCGAAAGGGTGCAGAGGATCGTTAGCAAGCACAATCTGCGGCGGGACGCCGAGGTGCAGACGCTGGAGGATGCGCTGTGCCTGGTGTTCCTGGAGACGCAGTCGAGCGATCTGCGAAACGAACACGGCGATGAGAAAGTCCTCGAAATCCTGGTCAAGACACTGAAGAAGATGAGCGATAGGGCCAAGGAGCTTGCGCTGGAGCTGGAGATGCCTAAGGAGGATCGCGGGCTGCTCGAACGCGCGGTAGGAGGCGCTTGATCCGAGCAGGCTTTGCGAGCCGGGACATCACGGCTCCGGTGGGTGCGGAGATACCGGGCAGTTTCGTCAGGCGCGTCAATCAGGGCGTGCTGCATCCGCTTGAGGTGAGCGCCTGTGTCGTAGACAACGGGCAAGGGGCAGTGGCCCTAGTCGGCGTCGACGCGCTGTTTGTACCGGGCGATCTGGTACGGCTTGCCCTAGACAGGATCGAGTCGCGGACGGACCTGAAACGCGATCAGGTGCTGATTGGGGCGAGTCATACGCATTGCGGCGGGCCGGTTTTCGATGGCCTGGCTTCCCGGGCGGATCCCGCATACGTGGAGTCGGTGGGGGAGGCCATCGCTTCGGCTGTTGTCGAGGCTCAGGCGCACCTGGAAGAGTCGGAGATCGGGATCGGGTTGGGGCAGCTGGTGGGCATCTCGTTCAACCGGCGCTTTCTGATGACGGACGGGACGGAGATAACGCATCCCGGAAAACCCGGGACGGTGCACCACGACGAGATCGTGGCGGTGGCGGGGCCGATCGATCCGACGGTGGACGTGCTGGCGGTGCGGAACATGCGGGGCGAAGTGACGGGCATCGTGGTCTGCTTCGCCTGTCACAGCACGGTGGTGGGTGGGGACCTTCAGACGCCGGACTACGCCCACTACCTGCGGACGCGCCTGAGGCGGCACTTCGGAGACGGCTTGCCGGTGGTGTTCCTGCTGGGCGCGTGTGGGGACGTTACGCAGGTTGACAACATGTCGGAAGGGAGCGAGTCGGGGCCCAGTCACGCCGAGATGATGGGGCAGTGGCTTGCGGGGGAGGCGCGCCGGGCCGTCGATCTGGTCGATTGGCTGGACGAGGCGGCCATCGAGTCGAGCGTGGTTATGGAGACGCTTTCGATTAGGGAGCTGCCGGACGCCGACGCGGAGCGTCCGCCGTTCGGTCTTGGCTCAGCGCCCGAGTACGAGCCTGTGTACGCGCAGGAGCGCGCGGCGGTGGCGGAGATGCGGAGGGCGAATCCGACCGTCGAGACGCCGATCCAGGCCCTGCGGATCGGGCCGCTGGGGATAGTGACGAACGGGTCGGAGTTCTTTTGCGAGTACGGCCTGCGCATCAAGCGGGCGTCGCCGTTCTCGTTCACGTGGGTGGTGAGCCTGGCGAACGACTACATCGGCTACGTGCCGACGGCGCAGGCGTTCATCAGCGGCGGCTACGAACCGCGCACCGCCCGCAGCAGCTTTCTGGCCATCAATGCGGGACAGAAGATCGTGACCAGTTCGCTGGGGGTGTTGGGTGAGCTTTGGGACGGGGAGCGTCAAGGGGACGATCCAATCTTGTCGCTGCGCGGGGTCGGCAAGGGAGTCTGGGCGGACGAGGGGGCTGACGACTATGTGGACCGGCTGCGGCAGTGGTAGGCACGGGTATGTTCATTGGGAATGATGGTCGGCTGAGCCAGAAAGTCGTTCGGGGGATTCACTTCATTCAGTCGTTGGAAAACACGACACACTAATGGATATGACGGGTAGTGACCGCAGGCTCTGTGAATTGAGTGTGGATTGTTCCAGTTCGACCGAAGACTGACTAGGGGAGAGTGCGGACGATTTAACTCGCCTTTACCAAGCGGGCTATGGCGACGGGGCGGTTAACGAAGAACTTGATAAGTGGGCCGACCAGGGAGTGTGGCCGAAGGGCTAATTTAGGGGCGTTGGCTACACGTGAGAAGTAGCTGATTCCCGCTCTTCAAGGTCAATTTGGAGCATTGCTCCAGGGATCGGCTAGATCCTTTTGGTGGCGTTACCGGGAACGGACCGTACGTCTATCAGCTTGGACGACTTCTAGGTTTGGGCCTCGTACTTGCGCAATAGGAAGCTGCAAAACGCGGCGCATGCGCTCAACATGAATAGCGCTTCGTCCATGCCCGCTCGGGATTGGGCGTCATCCAACAAGGCATGGCGAATGCCATCCTCGTCCGATG
Source organism: Chloroflexota bacterium (assembly GCA_026708165.1). GTDB lineage: Bacteria > Chloroflexota > UBA11872 > UBA11872 > VXNJ01 > JAPOVO01. Next base: position 3,369 of record JAPOVO010000409.1, read on the forward strand.
TGTATCCGTAGAGCCTGCTGAAAGCACCCTTAAGCGCGGGATGCAGCCCTACCTCGGTTTCCAGCGACCGGAGGGCGGGATCAAGGGTTCTCGACGCTTCGGGATCAAGCTGTCGAGCCACGGATTCCACGGCGTGAATACTCTCGCGAATTGAACTCGACCAGTCGCCTTGGTTGATGCGTTGCGAAGCTTCACGCAGGTGTGACCCGGCCCCAGCTAGTCGCGCGTCATCAAGTTGCCGCATCGCGTCAACTACGGCTGCACCCTCTTGCTCGGTCACAGCCGGCACGATTGTCACTGGTTGCCGCAAGTTGACTTTGTATGCTAAGCGACAGTCCTCGAATATGGCAGCGACGCCTTCTATGAATGCCTCAGGACACTCCGGATGGCGCATTATCATCTGCAACAGATCTAACGTCCGGTTGAACGTTAGATCCTGAAGTAAGAGGCTTCTGTACTCGGAAGCAAACTCAAGCTGGCCAGAATTCCTGACCGCTGAAAACTCATCGAGTGGTCGACCTAGGAACTCCACATGCAATGTTTGGAGGATACGCAGCCACAAAGACCACGAATTTGAATACCCCGTCAATTGCCAGCGGATGTTCTCTGGTGTAAATGCATCGCTCACATGCTGATACAAGAGATTCCACAACTTCACCCGGGCTTGGTCGCTGATTTCCTCGAGTCTCAGCGGTTGGGGGAGGTCTTCATAGCCCTGCTCCTGAGAGAACGACAGACTGGAAGTGTCTAGTGGATTGTTCTCTGTCGTCACACTAGTCTCCTTTCGATGTCTCTGAGAGAGTCTTCTATCGGCTCAATGCTTCTAGTGGTGGTCCGAGTTGGCGTAGTGGGCTGAGAGGAGGTCTTCGCCCCAGTCGTGCTCGGTGTCGCGGATGACGGAGTGGATGTGGTTGCCTTCGTTTTGGGTGTTGTCGTACTCGATGATGAACTTGGGGCCGACGACGGAGTAGTAGTGCTCCAGGCCGCGCTCTTCCGGTCCGGCCCAGGCGAAGGTGACGGAATCGAGTCCGGCAGACTCTATGCGCCGCCACTCGTTGGCGGCTATGTCCCGGGCGGAGCGGCTGACGTAGTGGCGAATCAGACCGACGAGGTGCCGCCGCTGGTCGCCCGACATCAGCGAGTAGGGGAGGCCGCTGAGGGGCATGGTGGTGTCGGCGCGGCGGTAGTTGACGGTGAGGATGTCGTAGGGGGCGACGGGATCGACAATTGCCCTCTGCTTGCCTGAATCGTCGAGGCTGGAGAGCAGAGTGCGGGCCAGGCCTTCCTCGGGGGAGAGTATGGGCATTCCCTTGGCGGGGCCGGGCC
>JAPOVO010000471.1 GCA_026708165.1 Chloroflexota bacterium
TCGAAGATCTGATCGACGCTCCCAAGACCTGATCCATACCGGCGCTCAATTGTGATAAGCTATAGAACGAAGAACTTAAAGTCATTTTGACGTTAAGTAGTTGAACGCTGTGAGGCGTGCGGAGGCGGGAGTCGTTCAAGTCGTGGTTATGCGGACCTCACCCAAAGCTACCCCAAAGCAGGTACTCCGCCGTTAGGCGGTGCGTGGCATGGCGGTAACCGCTCCAACCATCGAGTCCACCTACCGCGTCCTCAAGGAAAAGCTTGAGGGGATAGTTCCCGATTTCGAGCTTGCATACAAGGCTGAGCTCGCATTCCACATAAACCAGCTTAAGTCAGAACGCGGCGCGGTGATCCTCGGCCACAACTACATGGAGCCCGCCCTCTACCATTCCGTTTGCGACTACACCGGCGACTCGCTTGAGCTCAGCCGGATTGCCGCCACCACCGAAGCCGACCCCATCGTCTTCTGCGGCGTCCGTTTCATGGCCGAGACCGCCAAGATCCTCAATCCCGACCGAACTGTGCTCCTGCCCGCCGAGCGGGCGGGATGCTCCCTTGCCGCGTCGATTACCGCGGCCGACGTGCGCGAACTGCGACGCCGCTATCCGGGAGTCCCCATCGTCGCCTACATAAACACTTACGCCGATGTAAAGGCTGAGATTGACGTTTGCTGCACTTCCAGCAACGCCCGGCAGGTCGTCGAGTCGCTGGACTCGGACGTGGTGATCTTCCTGCCTGACGAATACCTGGCCCGCAACGTCGCCCGCGAGACCGGCAAGCGCATCGTGTTCCCAAGCGACAAGCCCGTTTCCGCCAATCGAGCCTCCGAAAGCGCGTCCGACGGCCTGGAGTTCGAGATCGTCGGATGGGAAGGTCGCTGCGAGGTCCACGAGAAGTTCACCGTCGAGGACATTCGCGCCGTTCGCGAGCAGTTCCCGGACGTCGTAGTTCTGGCCCACCCGGAATGCAGCCCCGAGGTCGTCGACGCCTCCGACTTTTCCGGCTCTACCTCTGCGATGACGCGCTACGTCACCGAGGTCGAGGCCGAGCGTTACCTGCTGCTAACCGAGTGCAGCATGGGCGACAACATCGCCGCCGAGGCCCGCGACAAGGAGATGCTGCGGCTCTGCTCGGTGCGTTGCCCCCACATGAACGAGATCACCTTGGAGCAGGTGCTCGCCTCGCTGAGAGAGAACCGGTACCAGATCGAAGTCCCCGAAGACGTGCGACTGCGCGCGCGGCGCTCGATCGACCGGATGCTGGAGATTCGTTAACGGGAACGGCGCAGCCGGCTGCGGCTGGATCCGATAGTCAGCCTGGATTCAGCGACTGCCCGCATCCGCCGCAATAGTTCGTGCCGACCGGACACAACCGGCCGCAATGCGAGCACGCCACGCTCGGCGGCAGCTCGCTCCCGCAGATCGCGCAGTAGTGGGCGTCGGCCTCGCCGCGGTAGCCGCACTCCATGCACAACCTCGTAAACGAAAGGGAGGACGGCGGCGCCGGTCCAGGCGAGCTGGATTTCGAGTTCATGCTGTCGCGGGCGGTTTTCAGCGAAGCCAGGTTCAGGCTGAGAAACGCCGCAACTTTTGCCAAATCTTCGTCGGGTACGTGCGTGACTTTCCCGGTCTCCACGTCGCTCAACCATGGACGGTCGCGCTCAATCGACGCCGCAAGTTGGGCCTGAGTCGCGCCGCGCCGCTTGCGCGCCTCGAAGATGGTGCCGCCTAGCGGTCCTCGATCTATGTCCGCAAACGACCGCTTGGCCAGTTTCCGCCTCGCCACAAATGCCTCCCGTGGCCGCGAATTTGGGGCGCAAACTGTACCACGCCGATGAAACCAGCGTCCAATTTATCTCGACATATACCGCGACATTACGCGCCGCATACCCTATCGGCTGCTCCAATCAGGAGGCTGTGTCGCTACAAAACAGCGCGAGCAATCAAATGCGGCCATTTCATTCCCACCAGCTCGGCTGGTGAAAGCACCGCCGGAGTCGATCTCCCTAACCTGCCGGATGGTGCGCCGCCGAAACCGCCCGTTCGCCCAGCGCGATGGCGGCCACCAGAGCGCCGCCCAGCGCGAGACATCCAACGAACACGAACAGTCCCGATAGCCCGATCGCGTCGGCCACCGCACCGGCGGTGGCGGGTCCCGCGAACATCCCTATCGCATACACCGCCTGGAAAACGCCCATCGCGCTCGCCCGCTCACGTTCCGGCGCGGCTTTGATCGCCAGTCCCATCAGAATCGGAAACACGACTCCCTTCCCCAGCCCCCCGACAACCTGAAGCGCGTAAACGTGAAACACGGTGCCGGCCAGCGGCAGAGCCAGAGCCGCCAGCGCCGCGACCACCGACCCGGCGACTATCAAATTGCGCTCGCCGACGCGCGCGGCCGCCGCCGCGGCGATCACCGACGCTATGGCATAGGACAGGAATCCGAGTGTCGTAAGTACTCCGAGGTCCGTGCTCGACGCACCCAACCGGTCTGCGAGCACCGGAACGAATCCCATCGTTAGAGCGAACGTGAGATATTGATTGATCGCCGCCAGGCCCGAAACGATCAGCAATTGCCGGACGGTCATCACCCTTCGGAAGCGGCGAATCGACATCGGCCGATGCGCCGGTATGGGGCGCTCGCCCGCCACGGCCATGGCAATAACCCCGGCCACGCCGAAGACAGCGCCCGCCCAGAACGTCGAAGTCACGCCAAACGTGTCGGCCAGCTTGCCTCCAAGCAGACTGACGAACACCTGCGTTCCGGACGTCAACGCGATCATCAGAGCCGTGGCGCGGGTCGCGTTCTCCGGCCTGAAGAACGCCGCGAAATAGACGGACAGCGGAACGAACGAGGCCGCGCCGATTCCATGGACCCCTCGCCAAACCACGAGCATCCACGGAGTTGACAGCAAAGCCATTCCGGCGTCGCCGATCGCGTTGGCCGCCAGTCCGCCGATGATGAAGGGAACCCGCTTGCCTGTACGGTCCGACAGGTATCCCACCGGTATCCGCAGCACGAACTGCACGAAGCCGTACGCCGCGACGATAAACCCGATTACGCTCAGCGACGCCCCAATAGACCCGGCGAACACCGCAAGTGTCGGAATGTAGACGTACAGAGATCCCCAGAAGCACACGACGCCGATGACGAATCCGACCCGGCGGCGCGTATCCGGCGGCGTGTATGGCCGGGGCTCCACCGGCCTCGACTCGCGCATCGCCATCAGCTGCGGCGGCGCGTCATGGCGACCCGAATCGAAGACAACGGCCCGGTCGTCGACCGGCGCGCACGGCCTATGCGAACCGCCCTGTGCGAGGCTTTAGCTCCCCCGCTCCGGAAGCTCAGTAGCCCGCGCGCACGTTGACCACGTTAGCCAGAGGCCAGCCCTGCTCAAACCGGTCGAGGTTGTCGAGGAATATCTGATAGTGACGTTCATAGACCTTCGGCGACGTGCCGGACGAATGGTACGTGAGTATCACGTTGTGCATGTCCCACAGCGGTGAATCGGCCGGAAGCGGCTCCGGCTCCATGACGTCCAGCCCCGCGCCGGCAATTTCGCCCGACTGCAGTGCGTCTATCAGATCGTCCTGATTGACGGTCCCGCCCCGTCCCACGTTGAAGAAATAGGCCGACGGCTTCATCCTGCGAAACTGGTCGCGCGCAAACGTATGCCGGGAATTGGGAGTCAGCGGCAGCGTGTCGGCCACGAAGTCCGCTCGACCGATTATCTCGTCCAGACCCTCGGGACCGTATACCTCGTCCACGCTTACCGGTTTCGTGGTCACCCGCATCTTCGTCGCCAGGACCGTCATACCGAGCGCCTTGGCCTTGTCCGCCAGCGCTCCTCCCAGGTCCCCCAGGCCCGCTATTGCGATCACGCTCCCATCCAGTTCACAGGTGTTCACGTTAGTTCCAATCCAGTTACGGTCGTCCTGAGCGCGAACGGCCCGCGGCAGGTCGCGGGCAAACGCAAGCATCATCGCCAGCACATGCTCCGAAATCTGCGTCGCGTGAGCGCCGCTCATGTTCGTAACGGTTATTCCCGAATCGGCAAGCTCCGGCGACGCGACGTTCTCCACCCCCGCCGAGTTGGTCTGAAACCATTTAAGACGTCCGGCCTTTCCGATCATGTCCGGACTGAGCACCCCGCCGAACAACACGTCCGCCTTGCCGATCACCGCCTCGAGTTCCTCGTCGGTTCCCGCGACGATCACCTCAGCGTCGCCATCGCTCAAGACAGCCTCTATCCGCTCAACAAGCCCGGCGTCAGGCTCAAAACCGACCACCACAGTTTTTGCAGCCACTGAATACGTCTCCCCATTAATTCAACGACGAAAAAGAGATTAGTCTTCCCGGCCCAATGCGCAAAGCCGACCGTGACACGGCCCGTTTCGTACCCTGGCCCGAATCAAAACCTGCGGCGCGACACCCCGCTCGCTTTTGCCCGATCCCGGCTAAAACGCGTGCGATAACATCGCTCGTTGCCGTGCCGCCGGCTAGGCGGCAGGTGGCTGGAACCGTAAGTCGAGCGAGTTGCTGGGGAAGCATGACGGATATTCCGGCACGGCCACTCGCGGTATGGGCGGGCCGGGTGTTGCTGCTGGGCGCGGTCGCCTTCTGGTGGGGAGCGGTCGTGGTTCCGCCACTTGTCAGCCTGACGTTCCCTGAACTGCTTTCGCCCGACG
>JAPOVO010000481.1 GCA_026708165.1 Chloroflexota bacterium
TCCAGCAGCGCTGCTTCGAGCTCTTGGGGGTCACGCCCAACGTGTAGCCAGTACCGACACCACGCGAAATCGAGTAACCGACTGACAAACAGGGACTTCTACACGATCCGCTCCGAAACTTCGGACTAGGCCGAGGCCGCCGCCTTCGACCATTCCGCCTCGTGCGACCGAGCCGAAAGCTCTCACTCCCTCTCGCCGCAGCATCCGCCGCTCCCGTGGATGCCCGAGATCTGCCGCCTGCACATTCTCTCGTCACGCTCCCCGGCGTCCCTGTCGCGTCTCCATTCGCGACCCCGGTTGTGAGCCTCACCACATTCCGTCCTTCCGCAACTCCGCTTCACCATCTTCCGCGTACGCTTCACGCTCGTACTGCTCCGCGACTCGGTTCAAAACCTCCGCGATTCGCATCCATTGCCGCCCAAGCGCGCCTGCCCAACGCGCATACTGATTTCCTAGCTGCCGTTCCTGGCGCCCCCCCTCCGTTGGACCGCGAGACACGACACCACGGCTGTTGTAGATCTCGACTTCTAGCCCCTTTTCGATCTGCGGATTCTTCAAGCTCTCCAGAAGGTCCCGCACCGCCTCGTGAGGCCAAAGGCCATCCCCGCCGCTCGGAACGTACCGAAGAACCCGCCCAATGTACTGCTCGGCCATCGTGCGTCGCCGAGCCGCGCCGGCAAGTTCCAACGCCCGTTCGATCCATCCGACAAGCACCTCCGCCTCCATCGTCGAACCATCAGCAGCTACGCCCGGAGGCGTCTTCCAGCTCTGAAGGACCGAGTACGCAAGCTGCGCCCGCGCGGCATCCGCTTCAGTAACCTCGCCTTGCGCTTTCCCTCCCTCTTCCCGGAAGACGAACGACAACAGTTCCACGTAGAACCCCGGATTTCGAACGAGCTCCTGGTGGAGCAACACCGGTGGCCGCCGGAAATCCAAGAACCTCGCTAGCCCCCACTCGAACGTCGCGAGCCGACCCCTATCTGCATCTGTGTGCTTCCCAAGTGCATCGAGGAGTTCTCCGAGGTGATGGCCAACGTTCCTCGTCCGGCTCACATCCCCAGGCTCTCGAATAAACGCCTCCAGAACGTCCATCAATACCGCACTGCCCGGCGGTTCCTCATCACGGAGATGTCGCTGCAGTAGTTCGACCGCGGCCTCTGCCCGTCCGTGTGTCACCAGTTTCCGTGCGGCATACTCCACCCGTTCGCCAGACGCCCGCACCACCGGATAAACCGACTTCCAATACGCCGCCTCGACCGCTCTATCCGCTTCCGTAAGTTTCCACGCCTCGTCGCTATCAGGAAGACATGCGGCTAGGTCCGCCCGCTGCTCCGCAGTCAGACCGGGGAGTTGCGCAGCCTCAAGAATCCACGCACCCCCCCTTTTGGAGCCTCGCCCAACCGCAAAGCCGCGCGCAAACGACCGCGACCGGCCACTCGCCGACGCGAGATGCGCGCCCAGCAGCTCCCCATCGTCTTCCTCGCCAACGCCGGAACCGCCAAACGCCTCGCCCAGCATTGAGGCTTCGTCCACCGCATCGATCATGTCCACGATTCCCTGTACGCCTCGTCGGTCATAGACTGCCTTCACTGCCTGAAGCCGAGCATCAAGAAGAGCTGCGTCCTCCGACGCAAAGTCCTCCCCAACATCCCGGGCGATGTGTGCGTGGTAACTAAACAACCAAGCGGTTCGGGCGATGGGGTCCTCGGGTTCGAACCGACCCAGTAGATCCTCAACTCGCCGCAAGTAGGCTTCCGGAAGAACCCACTCGGCCTCAGAGAACCTCCGGTGTTGCGTAACAAACGCTCGCAACGACTCCCAGATCGTCGCCTTCGCCGCGTCACTTACGACACCAAGGTCAAGGTTGCGTAGGGCGGCAACGATCGCGTCGTGCGCTTCCTTTGGTACGTTCCCCAATGTCTCAATGACGTCACTCCACCGCTTCCCGTTACCCGATACGTAGCGCAGTAGGAGAGCGACAAGATCCCGCTGCCTATCCCACACCTCTCCCCGCGTCAACTGGGGATCCGCAGCGGGCGCCCAAGTCCGAAACCGCGGCCTATGCAACGGAAGGGAAGTGTCCATCGTTCGCGGCAGCAGGCTGGAAAGCATCGGCCATCCGGCCTCCGAGTCCCGACACATGAGAAACTCTAGGACACCAAGTTGGTCCTTCCATGGCAGCGTGTTCTGCGGATACCAAATGAGGAATATTCGACGCAGTGACTCGCGGGGTCTATTCGCCAGCCGCCCTCCTGGGTCCAAGCCTGCGAGATCAGTCAGCACCACGGCGACACGAGGAAGGTAGTCAACGGACCAGGCCAGTCCTTCGAGTGCCCATAGCACACCAGTATGGGGAGCCGTTCCAAAAACGGAATCGCCTTCCTGTTTGAACAACTCGAGAATGGGCCCGTCTTCGCCGAGCCCTCTCTCAATCGCATCGAGAAACTGCCTGGGGGCGGCTTCTGCAAGAAGTGGCAGGTAAGGTGCTAAAGACGCCCATTGTCGCCAGTCACCGGCCGCAAGTTCTAGTAGGCCGCGGACAATTCGCGCTGACCAGTCGACCAGCGTCATGGTGGAAACACGAACTCCGCGACCAAGCCCTCCCATTGCAGCCAGGGTCTCGGCAAGCCCCTCCGCCAAGTGTGTCGAGTGGCGAGGGCGGTTGAGATACGCCCACCTCTCGCTTTGTGCGACCCGATATCTTGGGTCCACTTCGCCAAGTACTCGCACAACAGCCGTTTCTAGTCGCTCGAAATCGTGCTGTGTGGCACGGGAAGCCAACACCCGAAGACCTTCTCGCTTTGTCGTGAAGTACCAGAACTGACCCTCGCGACGGACCGGAGGATCGGAAGTGGCAAGCCATTCCCCAGCGGTCTTGAGTAAGGTCGCCGCATCGACGCCTGACAAAGCCGCAAGAACCTCGAGGTCGGACGCGTTGCTTTCGTGCCACCTCCCGGCCATCCATAGTGGTAGAAGCGCGCTCGCGGTGCCTGTAGCGGCCCAGGGCGGGATTATCGCCGTCGAAAAGCGGGTTATCTCGCGTTTGAACGCAGAAAAGTTGCGGCGGGCCTGTTCAGCGAGCTGCTGGGCACGATCTCGCCCGAGGCCGGCGGTCACAAGCGCGTCGGCTGCAGCGTCAGGGTCGATGCGACCCACTGGAATGGGTAGGCCGGGACCCACCAAGGGTCCTCCGAGAGAAACGATGAGTCGGTGCTTTCGGTCGAAAGCTCGATTGAATGCTATAGCATCATTGAAAAGTGGTATCAAGAGCAGCGGCGACGGAGAACCTACGAGATCAGTGAACGACTCCGGCGTAGATACAATCACCGTGTGTCCGAATAGGGCTTCCCGCCTCGACTCGGGCTCGAGTTGAATCGTCGCCGCGACAAAGGCGAGCGCTTCCTCCTGTGATGGCCCCACTACTGCAACGGATGGGCTCTCAGATGCCAGCCATTGGCGTAGGCTGTCGGCGGGTTGCGCGCGACCCGCCATAATGAACTCCGTCGAGAGCGGCGGTACCGTCGCCTGCGACCACTCGCTCCAGTATCTCTCCACATCGGTGGCGCCATCCGGGTGCTTTCCTAGTTCGCGGGTCCACCACAGATGCACTGCCGGAGCGTACTCCAACCAGCCGTCGAGGTCGTCGGCATCGAGGACACGCACGGAACGGAACTTTGCCTCGGCGTGGCGTTCATCAGCCCATGTCTGCTTCCCAGCCCAACGACGAGACGTAACGAACATGAAAGCTACCTGCGCAGCGTAGGGTTGAGTCGCGCGCTTATTGAACTCGCCCGTCGCCTTGGTCGCGATATCATTCTTCTGAACAGTGAGTTCCCACCCAGCAGGACCGACGGGCACGAAAGGATTTGGCTGAGTACCTTCGCTGAACCCGTCCCAACCGGGCAAACGCACTCCCGCTTCAGTGCGAAATGATACGTTCGTTACCCCTCGCGTCGCGAGAACCAGCCTGCGAATGAGCAAGGGGAGTTGCGCGGCGGCGTCGTACCGGTCAGACCATTGGTGAAGGTCGTCGGCGTTGATCAGGAATGGGCGTCTCAGACTCACGCGGGTGTCTCCGTGCTTGTCGCGTGGAGTTCGCGAGTCGCCTATCGCGCGGCGCCCGCGGCGGAATTCAGGGGGCAGGCGCCATCGTGACTCTGCCTACCGCGCGTAGCCGTTGCTTCAGGGCGCCAAGAGTTCGGCCGGCTCGGCGACCGGTTTCCACCGTTGCAGCTCTCAGGTTCGGCTTGCCGAGGAGATCGGGTCATCGTCTGATCCTATTCGATCAGTGGAACATCGCCGTACGCGGGGGCGAAGGTCGGCCTTGGAACGATCTGACTGGATGGCGGCGGAGGAGGGGGGGCGCAGGAACTCGGAATCGGGAAGAGCCGGGCTCGAGAACTGGGCGGGTGGCGTCGGCCACACAACTGACCTGTCGGCATGCAACGGCTGGCTCACGAGGAACCGCGCGCCGCTTGCGCCACGGCACCGTCGCCCTCGTACGCGCTCCCGCGCCGGACCATGTGAAGTTGAGAATCTGGGCGGAAGGTCGGGTCCGGGTGTCAAGCGACACTCAAATCTGACCCCCCGGCGACATCGAAAACTGACCCCGAAGAAAGGGCGTAAGTAGTTCAAGTATCAACAACAACAATGACTCGTGTGGATGCTTTCTATGAAGCGGCACTGTCA
>JAPOVO010000124.1 GCA_026708165.1 Chloroflexota bacterium
GCCCAGACTGGCGACATATGGAAGTTGGGAGACCATCGCTTGCTCTGTGGCGATTCGACCGACGCGCGTGCCGTGGGACGGCTATTCGATGGGAAACGGGCCTCGCTCATGGCCACCGATCCGCCCTATCTGGTCGACTATTCCGGCGGCAGCCATCCGGCCAGCAAGTCGAACAAGGGCGATCCGAACCGCGACAAGCACTGGGACGACTACCACGACCCGGAGTCGTCTGTGGACTTCTATTTCAAGTTCCTCTCCGCAGGTCTGGCGCACCTGGTCTCGCACGTCTGCTTTTACCAGTGGCATGCCCATCGCAGGCAGGCGCTGGTCGAGGAGGCCTGGAAGAAGGCCGGGCTCCTTGTCCATCAGCAACTAATTTGGGTGAAGGCCCGGGGTGTCCTGACCCACTCGTTTTATTCATGGCAGCACGAGCCCTGCTTCGTCGGCTGGGTGGAGGGCAAGATGCCGAAACGCAAGCCGCCGAGCAACGTGTCCACCATATGGAACGTCGACCAGCGCTTCGAGAGCTTTGGTGTCCATCCAACTCAGAAGCCCGTGGAGCTGTTCATCCGCCCGATCGAGTACCACACCGAGCCGGGCGAGATCGTCTACGAGCCGTTCTCGGGATCGGGCACCCAGATCATCGCTGCCGAGCGCACTGGCCGTGTCTGCTACGCGGTCGAGCAGGAACCGGCCTACGTGGACGTCGCGGTCAAGCGCTGGGAGGCGTTTACGGGCGGCACGGCTACTCGCCATTCCGTTTCTAAGGAAGATCCCAAATGCTAGGCCGCACGCGCAGACGCTCATGCACGTTCATCAAGCCGGACCGCTCTCCCTGCCGCGCAAATCCGATGCGCGATGAGGAGTTCTGTTATTTCCACCATCCGGACCACAAGCAGGAGGCAGCCGACGCCAGACGCCTGGGCGGCAACCGGCGGCGGCGCGAGAAAACGCTCGAGGGTGCCTACGACCTCCCCGAGGGACTCGATTCGGTCGACGGCATTCGGCGCCTGGTCGAGATCGCCACCTTCGATCTGCTCGGCCTGGAGTCCTCTATCCCCCGCTCCAACGCCATGCTCAGGGCGGCCGGCGTCGCCACCAAGCTCCTCGAAGTCGCCGAGCTTGAGCGTCGCATCGCCGACCTTGAGGCCGCCCTGAAGGACCGCTCGCCCCAGCCGTCTTCGCCCTTCGACGTCGACCTGCCGGAAATCGAAGCGCCTTCGGATCCGGAGCCTTCCCAGAATTGAGTTCTCTGAATAAACGCCTCGACGGCCTCGACGACTTCCTCACCCCCACGGATATCGTCCTGCGTCAACTGCGTGAGATCGCCCGCATCGGTTCGACTCGTGATTACGTGGCGAACCTCAGGCGGGATGACTGGCCGCTCAACCGAATGGCCGAACAGGCACGACGGGCGGTAAGGATGGCCATGAAAGGTTGGGACCGCGACGCCATCGACCGACACGTGGAGGAGGCCGAGCGCGAGGTGGCCTTCCTCTGGGACCTCTATCTGCAGGTGAACCGACGAGTCCACGATGAGCTCCGTACTGCCCTACCCATGCTCATCCTGCTCGTCTCGGATCTGCGCCATCGAGCGCTTGACTATGACCGCCGATTCGATGCGACGTTTGCCTGGCTGCGCGCATGCCGCGATTTCCCCTACCCGCTCGATGCCCGGACCGGCGCCGCGGTCGAGGCCGCCCTCAAATACCGCGTCGAGTCCTGGACCGCGCTCAATGACAGCGAAACTGTGGACGACTGGGTCTACGAGGAACTCGGGAACGAGTTTTCTGATGGGAGTCTGGACGAGTCGGCCGCCAGGATCTCACGACGGGTCGAACGCGAGCTCAGACGTCTCGTCCGCGCAGGTGAAGTCCAGCCGGGTAAGGTCGTCTCTCTCCTCGACTCGCCGCATCCATTCCTCGCTACGGCCCCTCTGGTCGAGAGTTGTTGGATCGACGTCGTCGTGCTGGAAGTGGCCGAACTGGGCGCCATCCTCAGCGACCGAGGCTGCACTCTGCGCGGGTCCGGGGACCTGCATCCCCTCGCCTGGGAGAGATTCGTACGAACCGACTCTGAAGGACAACTCTCACCGATCGACGACGCCTCTTGGCTTGAGGCCCGCGAGGCCGCACGAAACCGCGTCGCGAGCTATCGGGGCCGACGCCGCAAGTACTCAGGTAGAGATTATGTCAATCTCACTCTCTACCAACGATGGCGCAACCGCTCGCTCGGTGCTCGCCTCGATGCTTCCACTGAAGTCGGCTTCGTCGTCTCCTCTTGGAACGACTGAGTGAAGACGCAGGAACTCAAGGCCATCCTCGCTGGCGTACGGGTCGAGCCGATCGAAACGTCCGTCGACGCCCAGGCGTGGACCGCCCACGACTCCGGTACGGCTCGCCGCCTGCAGTCGAACCGCTCGGACCTTTTGCGCGAATTGCGTTCCGCCACGGGCGTCAGGGCGACCTCGACGGATGGTAACGGGGCGCAGGATAAAGTCAGCATCCGCTGGCGAGACGGCGCCGCACACGTCCTCACCCGCATCGACGGCCTCGCCGCAGCAGTGGAAGGCATCCGCTCCAAGCACTTCCGCAACGCCGAGATCGTCTTCACCGAACTGGTCGAATGTCTCGACCGTCACCGCGCCGACCTCCGGGAAGTTATCGATCTATTTCAATCACAAGGCCCTCTGGGTGATCCGTTGCCGGGCTCCCTCGCATTCAATGCGCTCCGACGCGACGGCGGTGCCGCTCACTCCAAGGATTACAAGTCCATCCTCGGGCATATCGAGCCCCGCGTCGTGAGCACCGGCAGACGCATCGCCAAGGAGATCATCCGTGACGCCCGCTTCGACTCATGCATCTACGTGCGCGACAAGACGGCCGCCGAGAGGATCATCGATGAGGGGCTGGACGAGTTCCTCTCGTAGGGCGCGGGCTCGGGATGAGTGCCGAGCCTTCCTGGCAGATCTGCTAACCGCGCTGCATCGTCTTTGCCTCTCGACATCGGTCCGACCAGGGCCGACACCCGCACGGAAGTCTCTCAGTTGAAATCGTTCAATAGACGTGTCGAACACCTCGGCGACCACCTCTACCCCACCGAGATCGTGCTCCGCTGGCTCCAGGAGAGCCTCAAGTTCGACTCCATGAACGACCTTGTCGAGGCATTGGCGGCCGAACCGGACGGCGCCTGGCCGCTCCACCGGCTCACCGACGAGGCCGAGCGCGCCGCCAAGGCTTCCACGCCCGATATGCCTCAGAACAAAATCGATGCGAAGGTGCGCGACTACGTCCGCGACGCCGTCTTCCTCTGGTGCCTGCACATGGGGGTCAACGGCCGCATCGATGACCAGGTCCGCCAGGCTTCCGGCTTGAACGTCTTCTTCATTTCGAAGGTCCGCGCCCGGTCCCGTGGTCACTCCAGGTTGTCTAACGTCCTCGAGGCCTGCCGCGACCTCGCCTACCCCCTCGATGCCGAAACCGCCGCCGCAGTCGCTGCCGCGCTCGAATACAGAGTTGTGTCGTGGAACTACCTTCGTGAGTCCGAGACAATCGAGGACTGGATCTTCGACGATCCGGCCACCGACGAGAAAATATCGGACGAGGAGCTTGCCGACATCTCCCATCGGGTCGAGCGCGCGATCAAGAGCCTTGTCCGCTCCAAGGCGATCAGGCCGGGCAAGATCGTTCGTCTCTCCACCTCGCCTATAGACTTTCTCGGCGCCGCCCCGCTGATCGATGGGCGTTGGATCGACGCCGCCGTCCTCGAACTGGCCGAGATGGGCGCCATCCTCGCCGACGGCGGCTTCAAGTGGCAGGAGTCCGCTGATCCGCATCCGCTTGCCTGGCACGAGTCCGTCAAACCGGACCAGCGGGACACGCGCGCCCCGATCGACGAGGAGTCGTGGCTAACGGCTCGACGGCTCGCTACCGCGCGCGTCCGCGCCTATCGCGGCAGGCGCCGCGCGATCGACAACCGCGATTATGTCGAGTTGTCCCTCTACCAGCGATCGCGCAAACGCTCGCTCCGCGGCCGCCTCGACGCCTGCACCGAGGATGGCTTCGTCGCGTCCGACTGGAACGAATGGGTGAATGGCCGGGCCCCTGCCCCGGCTATCGCGGGAATCAGGGTACAAACGCTCGATGCTCCCGTGGACGCCGACGACTGGACCGTCCATGACGCCGGTTCGGCTCGCCGGCACCAGATCGCCCGGGCCACCTTGATCGACAGTCTTCTCCCGGACGCGTCGGACGGCGACTCTTCCGGCACGGTCGGGATGGAGGGAAGTCCCTCCCCCATCCCCTGGCAGGACGGCGCCCTGGAAATCCTCGTCCGTATCGAGGGACTCGTGCGGGCAATAAATCGCATCCGGGCCCATTACTTCAGGAACCATGAGATCGTCTATGCCGACCACGCCGACAGCCTTGACTGCAGTCGCACCGGCATCCACCTCGTTCTCTCGCGCCTCGAGGAGCAGAACGGTGGCAACGACTCCTGGATTGCACGCCTGATAGATCCGAGCATCTCGGATGAGGACGAGCGGGTAGATCCCGAGTACGCCGAACGCGAACGGGGGATACGGGAGGGCTTCCCCCAAGCTGCCAGGACCGTAACGGGGGAACTGGCCCTCGCGCCCACTTTCGGCCCCCCCT
>JAPOVO010000484.1 GCA_026708165.1 Chloroflexota bacterium
TATCAGAGTCTCGTTGACCGCCGAGCCTGTCGAAGAGGTCCCGGTCGCCTACGAGATCCTCCAAGTGCTCGACGTACGGCAGAAGGGTACCGTCCTGGTCTCCTGTCCATCGTGCGGTCGATGCGAGATCGATCTCTTCCCGCTCGTCGGCGAAGTGGAGGACTACCTGGCGAAGATCGACGAGCCGCTGAAGGTCGCCGTCATGGGATGCGTCGTGAATGGGCCGGGGGAATCGAAGGACGCCGACATAGGTCTCGCCGGCGGCAGGGGACGAGGCGTAATCTTCGCAAAAGGCGAAATCCTGGAGACGCTCGACGAGCATGAGTTCCTCCCCCATCTCAAGGCCGGGATAGACCGTTTAGTCGAGGAGCGGGAAGCTGCTCGGGCCAAGGAAACCGTCGCCAGCTAAGACGTCGGAATTGCGGAATCCCAGGCTCTGCCAATGAGCCTGGCCGGACTCCCACCTTGACCAAACTAACGCCGATGCGGCGCCAGTATCTGGATATCAAGCGCCTGCAACCGGACGCCATCCTGTTCTTCCGGCTGGGCGACTTCTACGAGATGTTCGATGACGACGCCCTCGTAGCCTCCGAGGCGCTGCGCATCGTGATCACGTCCAGGGAAATGGGACGGGGCGTAAAGGTGCCGATGTGCGGAGTTCCGCACCATGCCGCGGAGAACTACATCGCGCGGCTGCTCAAGGCGGGCCACAAGGTAGCCGTTTGCGACCAGATCGGCCAGCCGGGAGCCGGTCTTGTCGAACGGCGCGTCACTCGGGTCATCACTCCCGGAACCGTCGTCGACGACGGCATGTTGACTCCCGACCGAAACAACTACCTGGCGGCGGTCGCGCCGCACGACGGGGGCTACGGCCTTGCCTACGCGGACGTGACAACGGGGGAATTCGTCGCGTCTGACTTCGTTGGCGACTCATGCGTCGACCGCGTAAATCGCGAGCTCGCGCGCATAAGCCCGGTTGAGCTGCTTATCGATGAAGATCCAGAATTCAACCCGCCTGACGGCGTCCACGTTACCACCGAATTCGGACCTCCGCTCGGACCCGAAGCCGCGCACGGCTCAATCGAGCGAATTGTCGGCC
The DNA here is from genome assembly GCA_026708165.1 of Chloroflexota bacterium. Taxonomy (GTDB): domain Bacteria; phylum Chloroflexota; class UBA11872; order UBA11872; family VXNJ01; genus JAPOVO01. Next base: position 1,100 of record JAPOVO010000484.1, read on the forward strand.
CTTCGGCCCAGGCCGCCTCGATTGGGGACCGTGCCGCGCTCGCGGCGGCTCGGCTGCTGGCCTATCTGGAATCGAGCCAGGAGTCCGCGCTCGACGTCTTCACGTCAATTCGCGCTCCGGCTGTGGGAGACCACGTCGAACTGGACGAGTTCACGCGCCGGAATCTGGAGATCGACGCAACATCATTGGAGGGAGCCAAACAGGGCTCGCTGCTCGGCGTACTCGATAGGACCCGCACGCCCATGGGGTCGCGGATGCTCCGCCGCCGCCTGATCAGCCCGCTGCGCGACCTCACACGGATAGAAACACGGCTCGATCAAATCCAATGGCTTACCGAACGGGCGCGGCTGCGGACTTCGCTGCGGGAAGACCTCAGACGGGTCGGCGACGTCGAACGGACCTGTATTCGGGTCCGCCGGGCCAGCGTCAGACCCGACGAGTTGCTCCGGCTGGCCGATTCGCTTCGGCGAATCGAGACTATCGCCGGGCTGGTTTCCGAGTCAGAAGAAGACGTCCACTCGCCCTTTGGGGCGCTGGAAACGTGTGCCGAGCTGCGCCAACTCCTCGGGCAGGCGCTCGATGCCGACCGAGATTTCACGATCCGGTCCGGCTACAACGCGGAGCTCGACCGTATCAGGTCCGCTTCGGCCAAAGCCAGAGAAGGCATAGCGGAGCTTCAGAACCGCCTTCGCTTGGAGACGGGCATCAAGTCGCTGAAAGTCGGCTACAACCGGGTATTTGGCTATTACCTGGAAGCAGGTCGAGCCGCGTCGCTCAACGTCCCCGATCACTTCGAGATCAGGCAGACACTCGCGAACTCGCAGCGCTACTCCATCCCCGAGCTGAAGGAGTTCGAAGCCGCGGCGCTCGACGCCGACGAGCGCGCCGAAGAAATGGAACAGGCACTATTCGCCGCTCTGATCAAAGAAATCCAGACCTACACCGATCGCCTTGGCGTCACCGCCGAGAGGGTGGCCCGGCTCGATGTTGCCGCAGCGCTCGCCGATCTCGTAATCGAGCGGCGCTACGTCCGCCCTCAGTTCACGGACGACGGTGAACTTTACATAACTCAAGGCCGACATCCTGTCGTCGAGGCTATCCAGACGGAACGGTTCGTCCCCAACGACTGCCACATGGGCGCCGGCGAGCCGCACATCGTGGTCCTGACCGGTCCGAACATGGCGGGCAAGTCGACGTTTCTGCGCCAGACCGCGCTCATCGCTCTCATGGCGCAATCCGGCTGCTACGTTCCGGCGGATTCCGCGCGACTGCCGATAGTCGACAGAATATTCACCCGGGTCGGGTCACGCGACGACATCGCCTCGGGACAAAGCACGTTTCTGGTCGAGATGAACGAGCTGTCGGCCATCCTGAGCAGGGCGACTCCCGACAGCCTGATCGTCCTGGATGAAATAGGCAGGGGAACGAGCACCTATGACGGCGTTTCAATCGCCAAGTCAGTCGTCGAGTTCTTGCACAACCACCCCCGCATCCGGTCAAAAACGATATTCGCCACCCATTACCACGAACTGACTTCGCTGGCGCAGCGGCTGCCGAGAGTCGTGAACTACAACGTTGCTGTGGCTGAACAGCACGGCAAGATCGTCTTTCTGCACGCGATCGTGCCCGGCGCGGCCGACCGGAGCTACGGCATTCACGTGGCGCGGCTTGCGGGTCTGCCCGACGTCGTGACGCGGCGCGCGGAGGAAATACTGTCTCAGCTCGAGTCGCAGAACGGCTCGGCCGCACCGGCCCAGATGTCCCTTCTTCCGCCCGACCGCCATCCGATCCTGGATCAGATCGAGGAGCTCGATCTCGAAGGACTGTCGCCTCTGGACGCGCTCAACAAGCTCTACGAATGGCGCAGCGCGCTAGACGAATCGTGACTATCCGCAGGCTTCCGCCGGAAGTGACCGGCAAAATCGCCGCCGGCGAGGTGATCGAGCGACCGGCATCGGTTATCAAGGAGCTCATCGAGAACAGCCTCGACGCCGGAGCCACATCAATCCAGATCGATTTTGAGGATGGCGGACGGCGTCTGATTCGGGTTGTCGACGACGGCGCCGGCATTCCCCCCGGCGAGCTGCGTGAAGCGGTCGAACGTCACTGCACCAGCAAGCTTCGCAGCGAAAACGACCTCTTAAGCATTATGACTCTCGGCTTTCGAGGCGAAGCTCTGTGCAGCATCTCGGCCGTAGCCGAGCTGGGCATCGCGTCACGGCCGAACGACGTCCTGGTCGGACGGAAGATCGTCGTCCACGGCGAGCAGGTAATCGCCGACGAGCCGCATGGCGGGGCGGCCGGTACGGAGGTAGTCGTATCCCGACTGTTCGAGAACTTCCCCGTCCGCATGGAGTTCCTCAAGTCCGACCGCACCGAGACGTTTCACATCCTGAACGTCGCACGGAGCCTGGCGCTCGCCCGGCCCTCGGTCGGGTTTGCCGCATCGGCCGACGGAAGACCTTCGTTTTCAACTCCGGGCACCGGCTCGCTGGAGGACTGCCTGCTCGCCCTTTACGGAGCTGAGCTGGTGGATACGTTGCTGCCAATCGAGCCTGGAAAATGGCTCGGCATCGAAGGGTTCATCAGCAAACCCGGCCGCGACTGGGCCAATCGCGGACACATTTCATTCTTCGTAAACGGACGCTGGGTCGGCAATCCGACCCTGTCGGCGGCCCTCACGGAGGCTTACCGGGGTCTCCTGCCCGCAGGAAGGCATCCCGCCGCTTTTCTTCACCTGGAGCTGCCGCCTGATGAAGTCGACGTGAACATTCATCCGGCCAAGGCGGAAGTGCGGTTTCGCGACTCGGGGCGGCTGTTCAGCCGGCTTTCGAACGCGATCCGCCGCACGCTCATCGAGCGCAGCGATTTCGTCCCGGTAGATGTCGGCGACTCGCGCCCGGTGGTCGACTCGTTCTTCATTCCTTCGAGGCTCCCCCAAAGTCCCCCGCACGACTTAACAAACAAATCGGCGCAAACGCGGCCAAGTCCGTCTCCCGAGTCACCCGCGCCCTCGATAAGCGACGGGCAAATCACTTCACCACACATGCGGGCGCTGGGCCAGATCGACAGAACCTACATCGTGGCGGCGGGACCGGATGGCCTGTATCTGATAGACCAGCACACTGCGCATGAGCGCGTGCTGTATGAGGAGTTGCTAAGTTCCAACGACGCGCCCGACCGGCAGCAGCTACTTGAAGGTCAATCCGTCGAGCTTGGCGCACCGGCGTCGGCCTGGCTCGAAGAAAACGGCAAGCTGCTATCCGGTTTCGGTATTGACGCGCGGAACCTGGGCGGGACCACGTGGATCGTAAACGCCGTCCCATCCATGGCGGCGGGACGGCAGGCAGGCGGGTTTCTTGAGGAACTCGTGGGAGACCTGTCCACGGTAGAAGGACGGCGGTCCGATCCCAGGGAGCGGGCGCGATGGGGGGTGGCCTGCAAGAGCGCCGTCAAGTCGGGGGACGGGCTTTCCATTCCGGGGATGCAGCCGCTTATGGACCAACTGCTAGGGTGGGTTTGGGGCGGAA
>JAPOVO010000186.1 GCA_026708165.1 Chloroflexota bacterium
GCGCGCCCGGGGGGGCATCGCGCGGGTACCTTCAGAGTGAGGCCTATCGCGGAAGCGTGCATCGACGCCGGAATAGGACATCTGACAATCTACGCGCTCTCGACCGAGAACTGGTCGCGACCGCGAAAGGAGATCGAGTTCCTGCTGAGCCTGCTGGGTGAGCGGCTTCGAGCCGAGCGCAAGGCCATCTTCGAGCACAGGATTCGGATCAGGGTATTGGGGTCCATGGCCCCGCTGCCGCCCGCCTTGCGGCTTGCCGTACGCGGAATGGAACGCGCTACCGCCAACTTCGACCGACTCACACTGAACATCGCGTTCAACTACGGCGGGCGCTCCGAAATCGTGCGAGCGACGAAAGCAATCTTGCAAGACCGGATCGACCCCGAGGACATTACCGAAGATCTCTTCGAGAGATATTTGTACACGACGGGCGTGCCCGATCCCGACCTGGTGATCCGAACGGCAGGCGAAATGCGATTGAGCAATTTCCTGCTGTGGCAGTCCGCATATGCGGAGTTTTACTCGACGCCGGTTCTCTGGCCGGACTTCGACGACGACGAGCTACACAAGGCGTTGGAGGGATACGCCGGACGCTTGCGACGGTTCGGCGGCGTGACTTCGCGCAGCGGCGTAGCCAAACCGGTTGGCGAAGACTAGCCGGGAATTCACAGTTCGCAGCCTCTCCGCGGCTGTGCTCGCTCCCGCAGCGATCGGACTAGCCTGGCTGGGCGGCGTCTATTTGACCGCCGGCGTGGCCATGGCGGCCATAGTCGGCATCCTAGAACTACGCAGAATATCGGTCGCGGCCGGATGGGGCTTCGCCCTCGTTCCCGCACTGATTCTCGCAGCAGCTCTTATCGTTCGGCCTCAGCTAGCCGACGATTACCAACCAGCTCTTTATTTGGCGTCAGCGGTAGCAATCGCACTGACGCTGGCTATCTGGCTGGCAACTCCACCGCGACGGCGGAACGCTATTGCCTGGCTCGCGGGCATTGCCGGCGCCGTCTACGTTGCCGGGCTTGGGTCCGCGCTCATATCACTACGAGGACTTTCCGAGGGCTTCACATGGATTCTGGTCGCGTTCATCGGAACGTGGGCTTATGACACCGGTGGATATCTCGGAGGCAAGTTCTTCGGCAAGCACCTGCTTGCTCCACGAATCTCGCCGAAAAAGACCTGGGAGGGTGTGGTAGCCGGCGCCACTGCGTTACTGATCTGTATGGCTGTCTTCTCATTCTTCCTCAAAATCGAGCTCTGGCAGATCCCCATCCTTGCGTTGCTGGTGGCTGCCGCCGCTCAGATGGGTGATCTTTTCGAATCAGCCCTCAAGCGGACCGCCGGCGTGAAAAATTCGGGAGCGGTGATCCCCGGTCACGGTGGTATTCTTGATCGAGTCGACAGCCTGCTCGTGTCTGGACTGGTTGTCTATATCTACGCTTTGTTGGTTGCCAATGCCCAGTCTTCCGTCTGAAAACCAATGAGCACGATCAAAGTCGCCATCCTGGGCAGCACCGGATCCGTAGGCACCCAGACTCTTGATGTAATCAGATCCGATCCGGACCGATACGAGGTCGTCGGACTGGCTTGCGGGTCCGACGCCGATGGACTCCTCAAACAGGCCGACGAATTCAACGTACGCACTGTCTGCGTCGGGATTCATAACGCGGCCACCCCGCCGGAACCTAACGGTATAACGCTTCTACGCGGCCCGGAAGGGATGTGCGAAGTAGCCGCCGGCACGGGCGCGGACATCGTCGTCGTGGCGACCGTGGGAGACGCAGGATTCGCTCCAACCGTCGCCGCGGTGGAAGACGGTAAATCCGTAGCCCTGGCGAGCAAAGAGATGCTGGTGATGGGCGGCTCATTGATAACGGAGCTGGCAAAGTCGTCGGGCGCAAACATCCTTCCGGTCGACAGCGAGCACAACGCGCTTTGGCAATGCCTGAGAGGAGAGAGCCCATCCGAGGTATCCAGGCTCATCCTCACGGCGTCGGGCGGCCCATTCAGGGAGACGCCGGCTGAGCGGCTGGAATCGATGACGCCCGAAGACGCGCTGAAGCATCCAACGTGGAATATGGGCGCCAAGATAACCATCGACTCCGCGACCTTGATGAACAAGGGTCTCGAAGTGATCGAGGCTCACTGGCTCTTCGATATTCCCTACGAATCGATAGACGTACTGATCCATCCCGAGAGCATCGTCCACTCGATGGTGGAGTTTGTGGACGGCTCAATCAAGGCACAGCTAGGCAGCCCGGACATGCGCCTTCCGATCGCCTACGCTCTGTCATACCCTGAGCGCCGGCCTTCAGGCGCCAGACACGTGGACCTGGCGAGTCTCAGCAATCTTCACTTCTCAGCTCCCGATCACGGGCGCTTTCCGCTGCTCAACACGGCGATCGAGGCCGGACGGCGAGGAGGGAACGCCCCGGCCGTGCTTTGCGGAGCCGACGATGCCGCGCTGAAACTGTTCCTGGCAGGGAAAATCACGTTTCCGGTTATCGCCGACCTGGTGATTGAGACGTTGCAAGAGGTCGAGCACGAGGAGTTGCACGATCTGGAGGCGGTCCCGGGGTTCCATCGCGCCGGGTTCGAGACGGCAATGAGCCTGGCCGCCATCCGCTCCGAATGAGTTCACAGATTCCCGATCTTCCAGGGGGCCTCGCCCTGACAATCCCGCTCGCGATCGTGATTCTGGTCGTCATGGTCATCCTGCACGAGTTGGGCCATTTCATCGCGGCCAAGCGGTCGGGCGTCAAGGTGCTGGAATTCGGGATAGGATGGCCGCCGCGTCTGTTCGGCCGGACGTGGCGAGGCACTCTCTATTCTCTGAACGCCATACCGGTCGGCGCGTTCGTCCGAATGCTGGGTGAGAACGACCAAGCCCAGGCCCAGAACCAGGCCCAGGACCCGGACAGCTTCTCCGCCAAGCCGAAGCGGTCCCGTGCGCTGATTCTGGTCGCCGGCTCGGCTATGAACTTACTACTGGCGCCAGTGCTGTTTAGCGCATCGGCGCTGATAAGCGATTTCGATAGCGTAGAAATAACCGGCGTTGCTCCGGGAAGCCCCGCGGAAGCCGCCGGATTGCGTCCTGGCGACCGGATCGAACAGGTCGCAGGGCATGAGGTCGATCTCCCGTCGGATGTCGGCAGGATCGTTCTGAATAATGCGGGTAGAGAGATTCGGCTTGCAATAGATCGAAACGGCGCGAAGCTGCTTGTCCCTATAGTTCCGAGACGAACCCATCCGGCCGACGAGGGGCCGCTTGGGGTATCGATACGGCCTCATCTGGCGCCCGCCCCTTTCACCAAGGCTCTGGCCAGAGGCTTTACTCGAACCGCCGAGGCGGTAGTGCTCGTACCCGCCTTCATACTCGATCTGATCTCCGGCTCGGTCGGTCTGGAGGAAGTTTCGGGACCGGTGGGAATCGTCGATGCGGTCGGACAGGCCGCCCGGCGAGGGCCCGAAATCGTGCTCTTGCTGGCAGGTTACATCACTGTGCAGCTTGCGATTCTGAATATGCTGCCGTGGCCGGGACTTGACGGCGGCCGCCTGCTGCTCCTCGGCCTTGAAGCTCTGAGAGGAGGACGCCGTCTTCCAGCGGCGCAAGAAGGCACCATAAACATACTCGGCATACTCCTACTGCTCATGCTGGTCGCCCTCGTGACGGTGGGAGACGTGCGTCGAATCGCGGGCGGCTAGATGCCGGATCGACGACTCGGTTGAGATATCTAGACAAAGGCCCGCTTGGCCAATTCGGGGGCTTGTCAGCTTCCGATCCCGTCCCCGAGGGTTGTCTTGGTTGACCTTTGCAAGCTTGTCTAAGCTTAAAATGAGCTAGGCAGAAAGCGGTGGAGCGATAATGTCGGGAATCTCAAAACGTAGAACGTCCATCCCGGTACACGTTGGTGACGTGCGCATCGGCGGCGGCGGCGACGTGGTGGTTCAGTCCATGACGATCACGAACACCGCCGACGTTGAAGCAACCTCAAGGCAGATTGCCGAGCTAGCGGAAGTCGGCTGCGAAATCGTGCGGGTGGCGGTACCCGACAATGAAGCGGCGGAGGCTTTGCCAGCCCTGCTAAAACGCACGCCCGTACCGCTTATCGCTGACATTCATTACGACTATCGACTGGCGCTGGCGGCTGCCGCAGCCGGTATCCACGGGCTGCGAATCAACCCGGGAAACATCGGCGACCGGCATCGCGTGCGCCAGGTCGTAGCAGCCTGCAAGGCGCGCGACATTCCCATTCGGATAGGCGTCAACGCGGGATCCATAGTCGAAACCAGGTCAAAGGAAGGCCGCCCGACGTCCGCCCAGGACCTCGCCGACGCGATGGTCGACCACGCGATGGAGCACATTCGCATCCTTGAGCGGGAGAACTTCGAGCACATGAAGGTCTCGCTCAAGGCGTTCGAAATCGATCCGACCGTTCGGGCCTACCGCAAGATCGCCGAAATGATGCCGTATCCGCTGCACCTGGGAATCACCGAAGCCGGAACTCCCAAGTCGGGCAGCATCCGGTCGGCGATCGGTTTGGGAATCCTTCTTTACGAAGGCATTGGCGACACTATCAGAGTCTCGTTGAC
>JAPOVO010000041.1 GCA_026708165.1 Chloroflexota bacterium
GTAGACGTCTATGAGCGGCTGCCGGTCCTCGCGGATGGCGCGGAGCATTTCCCGCGCGACCAGGTAGTCGAATCTGAATCCGCTAGTTTCCAGATCGCCCTGGGGAACCTTCAGGTCGGCCGGCAGATACCGCTCCTGGAACTCGGCGAAGGGCCGCCAATCGTATGGGTCGGCATGCAGATGTGGATCAGGAGGTCTTGCGCCGAAGGAATCGAGCCAGATCTTGTGCTGATCGCCGAAGCCCCGGGCGCTCTCGAAACACCCGCGAGTTCCCTGGAGAGTGAAGTAGTCCATTACGTAAGGCCGCCTGGAGAGCATGTCGACTCGAACCCTGATGAGGCCGCCGGTGTTCAGCTTGCAGAGCATGAAAGTGGAGTCTTCCTGGACATACTTCGGCGCGACGTGGTGTCCGGTGCCCATGCAGACCAGCGACTCCACCCTGGCGTCCTTGCCGAACCATTCGAGTGCAGGGCCAAGCTGGTGGGTGGCGTAGCTACAGCCGTTGACTCCCACCTGCCAGGATGTGCGCCAACTTGGCGAGCCGTCCGACTCCGTTTGGAGGTAATGCAAGTCGTGGACGTATTCGGCTTCGGCCAGATATACATCGCCGAACAGACCTTCATCCACCATGTTTTGCAGGGCGACCGTTTCGTCGAAGTAGCGGAAATTCTCGGCCATCATGTACTTGAGGCCCGATGATTTTGCCTGTTCGACACCGGCGAGCAGCTCCTTGCACTGGTCTACCGAGACCGCGGCGGTCACCTCGGACAATACGTGCTTTCCGGCGGCGAGGGCCTGGAGGCTGTGCGGCACATGCAACTGCATTGGCGTGGCGACGACCACGAGGTCGACGTCCGACTCCAGCAGATCGCGGTAGTCGGTATACCGTTCGCGGACACCGTACTTATCCGCTCTTGCATTGAGGACTGATTCATTGATGTCGCAGAGCGCGGTTACTTCGACGTCCTCGTGGGCGTTGAAGGACAGTACGTGCCAACCGCCACGAATTGCGCCGGCGATTCCAACTCTGAGGGGGTTCAATTCAAGGCGCCTCCTGACTTCCTAGTTGATCACGCAGTAGTCGTCCGGTCCGACCCGCAGGAGCTCCTCGCCTACGCAGTCTTCGCCGTCGAACACCAGACGGACGCCCTCGACGTAACCGATGGCCGGTCCCCAAGCTTGATGATCGGCGTCGGGCCGGAGGGCGACCGCGCCAGCCTCGACCACTCCGCCATGCGAGATCACCAGGGCCGCGCCGGTCTCAGGCAGGCTTTTGGCGATGACTCGCAGTATGTCCGCCTGCTGGCGGGCGAAGTCGCCGGCGGGTCCGTCGCCGAGAAGGGGGGTTGCCGCATCCCCGAAGTCGACCGGCCAGCGATATTGGGTCAGCACGGCGGAATCGAAGGCGGTGAGGCCCTCGACCTGTGCGGTAACGGCGAATCCCATAGCGATAGCCGTCTCGAAGGCGCGGCGTATGGTGCTGGTTATAACGAGGTCGTAGCGGGGCACCGAGCCAAACTCTCCGTTCCCAGCGCGGCGCGCAAGGTCTATGCCGGCCTGACTGAGATGCTGACCGGGCTTGCCACGCATGGCGTGGCGTCGATGGTCGATGATCGGCATGAGGGCGAATCGCGATCAATAGTCGACCGCCGCCGGGCTGGTCGAGCACGGAAGTCCAAGCGCGGATATTCTAGCCGCGATGGGAAAACGTCACGGTGAGTCTTTGAGATCTAGTTGTGCGACCTAGTGGACGCCAAGAAGGGAGGCTGAGAGATGGCCGAGACGGTCACGCTATTTGTTGGTACTTACACGAACATGGGCGCCGAGGGCATCTATACGTGCCGGATGGACGTGGATTCCGGGAAACTGGAGCAGGTGGCTGTCGTTGGGGGTATCGACAATCCGTCGTTCCTGGCGGTCGATCCTTCCGGCGAGCACTTGTACGCAGTCTGTGAGATTCACGACGACGAGGGTGGCAGCGACTCGATATCGGCGTTTTCCATTGGCGACGACGGTTTGCTCACCCTGCTCAATGTGCAGTCGACCGGTGGACCCGGGCCGTGTCATCTGGCGGTCGACAGCACCGACTCTTACGTCATCGTGGCGAACTACTATGGCGGGAGCGTGTGCATGTTGCCGGTCGAGGCAAACGGTTCGCTAGGACCGAGAAGCGACTTCGTGCAGCACGAAGGCTCGTCAATTGACCCCGAACGCCAGTTCAAGCCCTTCGGGCACTCGGTGACGATAGACAGTTCCAATTCGCGGGCCTACGTTTGCGATTTGGGCATGGACAAGATTCTCGTCTATCGCATCGATCACGAGCGGGGGCGACTTATCGAAGAAACGGACCTGCGCGTGTCGACGGAACCGGGGCATGGACCGCGGCATTTCGCCTTTCACCCGTCCGACAGATTCTGCTACGCGATAAACGAGATGGGATCGACGATCGCAGCCTACGATTACGACGGCGAAACGGGGAGGATGTCCCAGACGCAACTGATTTCCACCCTGCCGGCGGGGTGGAGTGGGGTGACATCAACCGCCGACATCCATGTTTCAGACGATGGCCGATTCGTGTACGGGTCAAACAGAGGACATGATTCGATAGCTATATTCTCGGTGGATCCGGACACGGGGCGTCTGACGCCGATAGGACGTGAGCACACGCTCGGCAAGACGCCGAGGAACTTCGCGATAACGCCGGACGGCAGGTTTCTGCTTGCCGAAAACCAGGACTCCGGAAACATCGTTACGTTTGCGATAGACGCAGACTCAGGAGGACTGGAGTACACGGGCAATCAGATCAGCATTCCAGGGCCCGTGTGCATACAGTTTCGTCCGTAGGGCTCGAGGATGGCGGTTCGCGTTAGCCGCGCGGACTGACCCGCAGCGGATCAGCTGCCGATCTCCTCAGGCGAAGATGCGGTCAGTTCGCGTTCGGTCGGTCCGGGTCAGGAGACGCTCGGATCGTGCAGGGCTATGAGCCGGTCTTACGGCAGCCGCAATCCGTGGGGAAGAGCGCTCTCGACTTCCCCACGAGACGGCAGGCCCGCGATCGCTCCGGTACGGCGTACCATTAGCTCGGCAGCGGCGACGGCTATCCGGCCGGCCTGATCGGGCGCCGCGCCGCGAATGAGGCAGTGCAGCAGCGCGCCAGCGAAGGCGTCCCCGGCTCCCGACGCGTCTACCACGTCTAATTTCGAAGCCTCAATCGCCAGACTCCCGCCGTCCCATTCGACATGGGCGCCTCGAGCGCCCGCCTTTACGGCTACTATCGGCGTTCCGGCTTCTCGAAAGTACCTCGCGGCTTCTTCGGGCGACTCGATTCCCAATAGCGGCACAGTGTCTTCGGGCGTGCTTGGTAGGACGATGTCGGTGAAGGGAAGGACCTCGTCGAGCGCTTCCCGTGCCTCCGAGACTGGCCAGAGTCGAGGTCGGTAGTTGATGTCGAAGCTGACGAGCGCTCCAGCGTCGTGAGCTCTCCTCGCGGCCTCGTAGATCGTTTCCCTCGCCGACTTCGAGAGCGCCTGAGTTACGCCGCTCAGGTGAACGATTCGCGCCGAACCGGGGAAGTCTTCGGGGAGATCTGACGGCTGAAGCTCGGAGCCGGCGGCGCCTTGTCGAAAGTACAAGACTGCCTTCAATTCGGATGTCTGACGCGATGAGATGAACAGTCCCGTGTAGGTGTCGGTTCGCCTGGCGGCAGACAGATCGAGATCGGCGTCCCGCCATTTGCGGACAACGTAGTCGCCAAGCGGGTCGCTGCCGATCCGACTGATGTAACCGCACTTCGTGCCAAGACGGGCAGCCATGATTGCGGCGGCGCAAGTATCGCCGCCAAATCCCCTGGTGAATGTGGTGGCGCGGTCGATGGGACCGTCGGGTATCAGCTCGACCAGGCACTCACCGATGGCAATTAGCTCAGTCATCGTCGGACTGGCATCAGAGGCGCGGAGATGGACTTGACATAACAACTACGTTTCCGGTGCTGGATCTTGTCGCATCCTGGGAGTCTATGCGCCGAAATGAAAGCCATATATCGCGGCGTTGCGCAGATAGATCTTCAGCTTGATGCTTCCGGGAAGCTCGCTCACGCGATCTCCGGCAGACCACTTCACCTGATGGGCAATGCTGTCGCCCGTGAACGTCTCGCAGGCCTCCCGCGAGAAACCGTCCCAGACATTGTTCCAGGAGTCCATCATCTCCACTTCGATGTAACCGCCGGGCTCGCAGCGCGCGTTGATGTAGAGGTGATCGGCGGTCGAGAAGACAGGAACAGTCTCGATCCAGCCTTCACGCACGGTTGCGTCGAGCGAGACGTAGCCGTCCAGGCGCATCGTAGCGAGACAGAGATGGTGGCCGTCCCGGGAGATGCTCTTGTCCCGAGATTCGGGCACGTCGACTCCTTCGTTAGCGAGGCCGATCCACCAGTCGTGATGCACTCTTGCGCCGCCGTAGAAGATCCACAGCTCGTCACCAACGACCAGCGGCTGGGTGGCGATCTCGACGTCGAACTGGTCGAGACTACCCTCGCCGCCGCGCGCCAGCCAGGGCCGGTGGTCGGTGAACCGATGCC
>JAPOVO010000147.1 GCA_026708165.1 Chloroflexota bacterium
GTTCGACCTCAAAGACGTCCGAGTCCTCCAGGAAGACCGCAAGGTCCTCGCCGAGCGGCTGGGTGTGCTCGTCCAGCGGGGCGTCATGAAGCGTTCCGAGGCCCGAGTCGAGCTGGGACTCCCGATCACGCCCGGCGACGACGTATACCTGGTCCCCCGCACCCTCGCCGAAATCGGCGCCACTAGTCTCCGTGGCAAGCTGGACCCGGGCAGCCGACCAATCACGACTAATCCCGGCTTCGGACAACAGCCAACCCACTAAAGCCCGCCTTAGGCTCGGTTAAGCTGTAACGTCCCGCCAGTACGGTCCGACGTGCTGGCAGGAAGTGAATCGATCACAACGCTCCGGCGGGCCGGAATTCCGTTCATGCCTGCGGTCGGCGAGGAGAATCGAACGTGACGGTAAGAGTCGGCGTCACCGGCGCCGGTACGATCTCGCGAGGCCACTTCAGAGCGCTCGTCGATTGCCCCGAAGCCGAAGTCGTGGCCGTCTGCGACACCGCCGTCGAGAGGGCCGAGACTGCCGCCCAAGCGATCGGCCCAGACTGCGCGGTATTCACCGACTACCACCAGATGCTCGACGCGGCCGATCTCGACTGCGTGTTCCTGTTGATTCCGCCCTACACCCGCACCGATCACGAGGTCGCCGCCATCGAGCGCGGGCTGCACCTCTTCGTCGAAAAGCCCGTCACCCTCGACCTGGCCCGCGCGGCGCGGATACAGCGCGCCATCGACGAAGCTGGCGTCATCACTGCTACGGGACACCAACTCCGCCACCACGAAGGCACTGATCGTGTTCGCGACTTTCTCAAAGACCGCGACATCGGAATGGCCTGGGGATCGTACCTCGGTCCCCACGTTTCGAGTCCGCCGCAAAAGGCCGCCTGGTTCAATCAGCGGTCCAGGTCCGGCGGACAGGTCGTCGCGCAGCTCTGCCACTCCATGGACACCGCTCGCTATCTGCTCGGCGAACCGCGCCGCTTGTGGGCGCGGAACGCTCTGCGGCTGCTCGACGGCATCGATGACTTCGACATCCCCGACGTTTCGGCGGGCACCGTCGAATTCGAATCGGGCGTCATCGCCCAGTTCTTCTGCTCATTCGCGCTGCCCGTCACTCATAAAGTCGGATTCTTCGCGGTCGTCGCCAGGGACGCCTTGGCCGAGGTCACGTTCGAAGGCTCCATAATCAAGCTCGCAGACGAAACTCAGACATTCGAAGCTTCCGAACCTGCGCAGACTCATCAGGACCGGGCGTTTATCAAAGCCATCGAGACCGATGATCGGTCGCTCGTCAGAAGCCCTTACGAAGACGCTGTTAAGACGCTCGACTTTACGCTGGCGTTCGAGCACGCCGCCGATACCGGCCAGGTGGTCGAGTTCGAGCGAGGGCTATCGCTGCCGGGCCTGCAAGGAGCCTACTGAAGGATGAGAACGTGACCGGAATAACGGCAACAGACGTTTACGAGTTCGAGACAGGCGCGCTCAAGGGAGCAATTCGCGCCGGAAACGCCCTCCCCCATCATGGCGTCATCGCGCTGCGGCACAAGCCAACCGGCGCCGAGTTCGGTCATCCCGAGTGGTCGCTGCTCAACATCTTCCGGATCATGGGCGCGGACCCCGGCGATAGCGGCGGCATGGGCGACGATTTGGGACAGCCCCGCTCCGAAGAGCACAAATTCGAGGTTTCCGACGGCGCGCTCACGCTCTACTGGCCTCCGATCCCCGAACGCCGCGCCGCCGTCAGCCTGAAATACGAGGTCGGCGAAGAACATATCGACGTGACCGTATCGGTTCGCATGGAGGCCCCCTACAACCGGTTCGATATCCTCCTCTCCAGCTACAACAACCCCGACGTCGCGCCGCACGTTTTTCTGGCGAGAGACAAGTTCGAGCTGACCGACGTTCCGGGCAAATTCACGGACGAGCCTGAGCTCGTCCGGGTCACCATGCACCCCGCCACGCGCGGCGGCGTGTTGATCTTTCCTCGCGACGTGGACGCCGTGCGTACATTCGCCGACGGACGCTGGGACACGCTGGCCCGCTTCTCACCCGTGCGCCGCTACAAGCTCCCCTTGATGTTTCATCGCGCCGGCAGCGGCCCCGCCGCCGTGTGGATGACACCGCCCGAGACCTGCTTCGCCATGGGCACCGGCTACGACAGCCCCGACCCCGAAGACCGGTTCACCCACAACAACCCGTCGTACTTCTCGCTGTTCGGCCAGGACGTCTGGACCGGCGACGAGCTTTCCGCAACGGCCCGGCTCTGCGTCGTCGAGCTTGAAGACGACCACTCCGATCCCCTCAGGCTCTACGAGGACTTCCTCCAGGACTTGCGCGCCCGCTGACCCAACCGCCCCAGCGCGGCGGTAACCGGCCGAGTCGGAACGAAGATAACTACCGGCATCCCGATAGCCGCCTCCGCTGTCACGACCGGCCGACCCCAATCGGAAGTAAACGCCCCATCCACTCCACCCGGTCGCCCGGACTCGACTATCCGTCATGCCTCTGTAAAGAAGCCGGCTGACTCCCGACTCCATCGATCCGCCGTCTAGCCGCCCGCGTCCTCGTGGACCTGATACGAAATCTCGTCTGTCTCCGAGACGGCGATCCTGAGCACCGGAACGATGGCGACGGCCCGCCATTGATTCGGCCTGTACTCGTGCCGCAAACGCACCGCCAGCACATAGCTGCCCGCGTCGAGCACCCCTTCGGACCGGTCGAGCGGCTTCATTACGCCGCCCTCTCTCTGGACCGCCAGGACAGACTCGCGAAAGTCGAACTCGTAAGCAAGCGAAGGGAATTATAACGCAAAGTAAACAGGCCGTAGCGCCAAACCTGTAAACGAGGCTACACGAAGTCGCGGTAGCCCATGTTGATTAGACGGGTTTGCAGGTCCTCTTTGCGACGAAGCGCGTCCTGAAGTTCAGGGATGCGGCTGGTTACCGTCGCAACGAAATCCAAGTTAATGGCCTTCAGCACCGCGAGTAGTTGGGATTCTTTGTCTGCCGAGTAAAGCAGTTTGTCAATGTCGCCTAGGTCGCGGGCAACACTGCGAACACTCGACGATAAGCACGCGATCAGCTCACGAGTCGCCTTGTATTCGCGAACCAGGCGGCCAAGTGTTGCGTCCTGTTCAGCCTCTGTCATGCTCCTAGTCTACCCGCTTCCTGTCTCGCTTGACCGTCGCCACGACCGCCCGCGCCACATTCTCGGCCGTATCCGGTATCGGCTCTATGACGTACTTGGGCGGACGGCCCGGCTTCCGCTTCGGCTTGTCTTTCGGCTTTGCCATGCGTTCCCCCTTGCGCTAGTTGCCCAGTTGCAGCTTGACCCGCAGATACTCCATGCCCCTATCGCCCTTGAGGCGATTGCAGGAGCTACAAAGCAGCTGAAGATTCGCCAGATGGTCCGTCCCGCCCTTGCTTCGCGGGATGATGTGGTCGACTTCCAAATGACGCGCTTCGAAGTGATGGCCGCAGCCTCCGCAGTTGCCCGACTGTTCACCGTAAAGAGCCTTGCGGTTGGCGGGCGCGTTGTAGCGCAGGATGCTGCCCAAGTCTGTCCGCAGCGGCCTGTCCGTACGGTGAATCACGTCATCGAATAGCGGGCCTCGGTCGTCCCTGAGCCGCTTGAGGACAAGCTCGCCCGCGATAGGGGAGAGGTCGATACCGGCCCACTGCCTGTCCAGTCTGTCAGCCGCTACGCACGTCGTGGCGCAACCCGCGAACGGGTCCAGGACCACGTCGCCGGGATTGGAACTGGCGGCGATGATGCGCTCCAATAGCTTGATCGGTTTCTGTGTCGGGTAGCCAATCCGCTCGCGGGCGTTCGGGTTGATGATGGATATTTCCCACCAGTCAGGGCACGGAGTTTGCGAATCTGCTTCGGTGCTTGTAGCCTTCCAGCCGTCATCGGTCATCACCTTGCGCTGCTTTCGGCCCTTCCAGCGCTTCATGGTTCCCGGCGAGGGATCGACATACTGGACGTTGAATGTCGCCCCCCCCCGCTGCATAGAACAGGATGACGTCGTGATTACGAACGAATTGTTGGGCCGCTACGGACCATTTTCGATAGGCCCAAACGATCTCATTCCGAAACTGCTTCCTCCCAAAAACCGCATCCATTAGCAGCTTCAGGTAGTGGGACATCGTGGGGTCGCAGTGCAGATAGATGCTCCCCGTCGGTTTCAGGATGCGGGGCATTTCGAGCAACCGCGCCGCCATGTAGACCAGATAGGACTTGTCGCTATCCGTCATTGCCGCGAGTAGCACGCGGTGCAAAGCCGGATGCTTAGCCTCTATGAGATTCACCCATTCGGCGTCCACGTCGGAGAGCGTCCATGTATCCTTGAACGCGGCACCGGCGGCTTGGGAGCCGATGGGGGCGGCGTAGTTGGCGTTTGAGTTGAACGGCGGGTCGAGGTAAATGAGGTCTACCGTCTCGGAGTTCATGCCGCGCAGAACGTATAAACAGTCACCCGTCCAGATAGTCCGGTTTGCGAAGTTGGGTAAAGTCAAGGTAACGGGATTGAGCCGTCGTCAAGACCGTCAAGAAGGAA
>JAPOVO010000402.1 GCA_026708165.1 Chloroflexota bacterium
CGACCGGCGGCTCCGTTATCGCCACCGCCGAGGCGCTGCGCGGCGCCGGACTAACCGTCACCGACGCCGTAGTGCTGATCGACCGCGATCAGGGTGCCGACCGCCGGCTTCACTCCCACCAGATCAACCTGATTCCCATTCTCAAGCTCACCACCATTCTCAACTTCTACATGTCCGAGGGTTGGATAAGCGAAGACCAGTTCAAAAGGAGTCTGGACTACATACGTAGCAATCGGGCCTGAATTTGGGGAGGCTAAGGCCGCTGCGCGTGTCTATCGAAAATGGATACGTACGCCGCTGGCCGCGGCAGACATCGCGAATATTCCACAGTCGAGTTCGAGCGGGTTTCTAGCGCCCCGCTGACGCGGCGTCGAAACGCCGAACGGGACTCCCGAGCCGACTTGCCGCCGCCGCTTTTCAGCGAAACCCTGCAAACAGTCGGAAGCAGCCGCTGGTCGACCCGCTCCGAGGCGATTCCGCTTGTAGTCTCCGCTCTCATAATCGGAGTTGTGCTCGCGGCCATGCTCTCCGTCTGCGCTCGAATAGACATTCAACCGCAAGCTCCCATCGTCGAAACAATCCCGCCGACAGTCGTTGCAACCGAAGCCCCCGTGATCGAACCGACCGAGCCGGCGATCAACGCACCCGCCGAGCGTCTGTTCCTATCAAACCAGAGACTGCCTTCCCCTCCCGTAGTCACAGCCGACGCATATTTGCTCGTCGATTTCGACACCGGCGAGATTCTCGCCGAGCGCGGCTCCGACCGCAGAGTCCCGATCGCAAGCCTGACCAAGATAGCCACCGCCCTCGCGGTGCTCTCGCTGACGACGCCGGATCAGATCGTCGAAGTCACGCCCCTGGCGGCTGACATCATCCCCAACCGGATGGGTTTGTGGCCCGGCGAGCGGCTCTCGGTAGAAAAGCTGTTATACGGCTTGTTGCTCGACTCCGGTAACGACGCCGCCTACGCCCTGGGTGACGGCGTCGGCGGCGTGGACGTGCTCGTTGCGAAGATGAACGCCATAGCCGAAGAGATTGGATTGCAGGACACCAGCTTCGCCAATCCCGCCGGCTTCGACCATCCCGACAACTACTCGACCGCCCGGGATCTTTTTGTCCTAACCGAATTCGCCCTCGATTCGGAACCCTTGATTCGCGAAATCGTCGCGACGCGCCGCAAGGTGATTGAAAGCACAAACGAGCATGGCTGGTACGGGCCCACCAACCTCAACCGCCTCCTTTCGGAATATCCGGGCACGTTTGGAGTAAAGCCCGGCTGGACCGGTGACGCGGGCTATACCCTGGTGGCGGTCACGAAGCGAGGCGGCCGGACGCTGTTTGCTGCCGTTCTCGGCTGCGAACGGCATTTTAGTGACGCCTCCTCGCTGCTGGACTTCGGATTCCGCGTCTTCAACACACGCCCGGCGCCCAGAGGTTGAGGCCTGCCAACGTGTCACAGCAGCACCGCACGCTAAACGGGACCGGGCGGCATGTCATTCCAATCAATGGGCAAATCCGGACTAGACACGCATCTCGGGATAGGGTTACCGCGCGAATCACCATATACGCCGCCCATACCTGTATAATCGCGGTTAGCCGAGGGCAACGTTCCTCGGCCTGTTTAGTTGAATCAGCACCAAATCGTTTGTGCCGCTGCTTCCCTGGATCGGGAAGCGAGAGGAGAAGGTCTTGCCTTTCACAGGTAGCATAGGCCCGCTTGAGTTGATCATCATCCTGGTGATCGTGGTCATCATTTTCGGCGTTGGCCGTCTTCCCACCGTCGGCGGTGCGCTCGGTAAGAGCATCAGGGAATTCCGCGAACAAGCTCGGCCTGAGGACGAAGAAGAAGGCGAAGAGGGCGAGGAAGGCGCCGAAGAAGGCGAAGACACCGAGGACTCCGAGGAGACTGCCGACGACAAGAAATCGTCATCCGGCGGTTCCGACTCGTCTGGTGGCAGTACTTCCAAGAAAAGCGACTAACGGCTCTCTCTACGGAAACAAGCGCCCTGGCAGGCTGCCCGGGTCGACAATCGGACTTAGCTGATTCGGCGCAGTCCCGTCGGTAGGAATTGCAGCCAGGTTCGATCGATTCGCCCGCTCGCCCGTTGCAATATCAACTTCTCAACCGTGAGTGCCGGACGACTTGGAATCCGGTTAAGTCGCATCCCCGCGTCTCGCGGGGTTCGGCCGCCCTTACTACGGTTGCACGACTGACAGGCGCTCACCAGGTTTTCCCAGCGGCGCTTGCCGCCCAGTCGGCGTGGCATCACGTGATCGATCGTCAACTGCACGTGCGCCTTGCCACAATACTGGCAAACGTAGCCGTCGCGAGCGAAGATCTCCCGTCGAGTCAGCTTTACATTGGGCGTAGGACGCCGGACGTAGTACTTGAGCTTGATAACCGACGGACGGACCAGCTTGGCGGTCGAGGTTCTGATCTTTCGCGCGTGCCGCTCCAGGATTTCGGCTTTGCCCTTCTGGACAAGAACGAAAGCCCGTCGAAAATGACAGATGTTCAGCGGTGAATAGTCTTGATTGAGAACTAATACCTGCAACGTCCGCGTCCGTACACTTGAATTGCCGGCAACGAATCATGGCACACAATCGTCAATGTTTGCTATCTGCTAATTGAATTCCTTGTGAACAGAGCGCCGGCGTTTCGTCCGGGACCCAACTTTGCGCGTCCGCATTAGGTTCAGCAAGCGGGGTCCCGCTCGCTACCTCTCCCACAGCGACACGGTCCGCGCCTGGGAAAGATCCTTCAGACGCGCCCGCCTTCCTCTCGCCTATTCGCGGGGATTCTCGCCGGGGCCTCAGCTCAGGTTCGGCCCTCCGCTGCCCGTTGGCTACGAAGGTCTCTCGGAGGTTATGGATGCGGATCTCGATCAATCCGTCCCGCTGGAGTTGATAAAGTCGCGTCTTGGAGATGCCCTCCCACCGGGACTAGTCCTCATCGACGCCGAGTTCATTCCTGTCATCAAGACCAGTCTCATGTCGGCGGCGCGGGCCGCCGATTACAAGACATCCATCAGCAATCCGCCTCCCGATCTTGCCGACAGGATCGCCGGTTTTCTTGAAAAGGACAGCGTTCCCCTCGAGATCAAGCGCGGCAAGAAGGTCCGCGAGATCGACGCGAGGCGCGCCGTCATACATTTGAGACAGTCAACTGAAGACACCCTCAACATGCGGTTGATGCTGGGCCACGGAGCGGCTTGCCGTCCTGAAGACATCGCGCGGGCACTTGACCTGGAAGTCGAGCAGACCCAGCGCCTGAGCGTCGTATACGAATTCCCTGCAACGTCGAAGTAAGCCTATGTTCGACCAAGACCGCGTAGCCGACCTTGTTTGTCATTTGTTGCCGGGGAGAGCCGCGGCTGCCGTGCAACCTGTCGAGCCGAGCACAAACCGGCCGCCTAGCGTCTACAAGGTAACGCTCGACGATGGAAGGGCGATAGCTATCAAAACTGCCTCCGCCTCTTCGTCCGCGGATGCGGCGGGAATCTCCATCGCCACCGAAGCGGCAGTATTAAGCAGGCTCGGCTCGCTCGGATGCAACACCCCTCCCGTCGTCGGATTCGACGCAACTCTGGGAGCGCTTGCCACGGAATGGCTCGAAGGCCCCACTCTGGAGCGCAAACTCTCTACCGACGGTCCCAACGCCATCGATGTCGAGCTGATCATGCGCGAGTTCCTCGCTATCGAGATCGGCCTCGACTCGGCACGCAAGCGGTTCGACGACGCCAGAAACAAAGCCGCGCGGAGTTCATTGGTGAAGGAAACCGAGTCCACATTCCAATCCGTGAGATCGGCTGCTCGATCCGTCGCCGAGGTCTCGGGGCGGTCGCCTTCCGCAGCCGAAGACGCTGCCAACGAGCTCCGGCGGCAAGTTTGCGAGGGCGCCTGGACCCTGGGATCGCGTGACTACAATGCCTCGAACATCATGCTTTCCTCGAAGGGCCCTTCTTTCATCGACTTTTCGGCCATCGGGGCTGACTGGGCGGGGCGGCGCGTGGGCGGATATCTGATCGCCACCGGCCCTGGCCGCAAGGACGGCAATTTCATCACGGCGCTCGACCAGCGCGCGGGTCTTACCTACGAGCGTCTCGGCAACGCGGTCTGGCAGGAGCGCCCCGCCGGAGCATTGCTCGATGCTCACTTTCTGACTGCTGTTCTTTATTCGATCGAACGTCTGCAAAACGCTGTGACGACGCCCGAGCGACCGGATTCCCACACACTGCTGAAAGCATGGCCTAACCCGGACGAACGGCTCTCACGCCTCAATGAACTCGTGCACACTCGGCTTTACCCCAATCCGACCGCGGATAGATTACGAAGCGCACTCGGCTAAACTTTCGATAGGCGCTGGCGAGTCAATTTACGGAGGTTGCAATGGCGGAAGAACCGTTTAGGCCCCGACCTCGTGACTATGTAATCGATTCCGTTCCGTGGATAGCGCGGATGTCCGACAAGGCGCGCGCCCATTTCGACGGTTCAATCGGCGACTACATCTATCCGTGACCAA
>JAPOVO010000291.1 GCA_026708165.1 Chloroflexota bacterium
GTCGATAATCTCCGCCGTTGCCGCCGATCGTCTCATCCCATAAGTCTGAGCCGTAAATATCAGGTTCTCCATCGGGCTCAGCTTCTTGAAAAATGAGGGCTCCACCGACACCCGGCTGATTAACCGTTTGACTAGGTGGGCTTCGTGAACCACGTCTCTGCCGAACACTTTGGCCTCGCCGCCGTCGGGCAGAAGCAGAGTCGCGACTATCCGCACCAGTGTCGATTTGCCGCAGCCGTTCGACCCCACGATTCCGTAAATCTGACCGCGCTCGATCGTGAGGTCGACGCCGTCGACGGCCAGCGTTGACTCCGGCTTTGAGCGGCCCTTGAGAAAGGGCAGCGAGAACCCGCCGCCGAAGCGCTTGGTTAGGTTCTTCAACATCAGGGGAACTTCCCGATGTGTTTCGTCAGTCAATAAATGTCTCCAGATGAAATTGGCAAACAAAAAAAGCCGTGGGTGCTCGCCCACGGCCTTCAGATCGGCGTTTGCCTATCTAGTCATTGCCCATGGGCGGGAGCTGGTCGAAAACGGGACGTACCAATCTCGCGCACCGATCGAATGATTGGTATTGCGCCCATCGGTATCGCCTTCGTTGAAATTCAATTCCGCAAAAGACGATGCTAAGCGGCGTTTTTGAATACTGTCAATAACCTGATGGCGTTTGCCTCGCCAAAAATGCACTTCAATATGCCATGAGAATCCCCATCCATTTACCCGTCCCTACGCACGGACAGCCTGCCCTGAGCCCGTCGAAGGGCCTGCCCGGTACCCGACACGGGGCGGGAAACTCAGTGGTCGACGAGACTGTGGCGTTCGTCGCGTGCGCTCGAATTGGTTGGGCCTTCCTCGGGGCGATCGAGACGAATTGAATCGACGATCATCCCGAACCCTGCCTGGCCCGCGCACAACCATTTCAGGAGATTTGTGTGAAGTATTGACAAGCACAACGAAGGCTGTCATATCAGTCTGTCACGATTGTTCATTTTTCAATCTTCACAGGGTAATTTTCAAAAACAGCGCGATTCACAGTACAAACGCTGCCTGGTGTCGGTGCCTGCCCCGCCATTCGGTTCGGGGGACTTTGCCTGTCTGTCCCGCCGTTCGCTTCGGACGGATCGCGCCCTCTACGAGCGGAGGACTTCGTCTCTGAGTTTCTTCCGGCGGGCGAGGCGGCTTTGGAGCTTGGCGAAGGTTGAGTGGAAGTGCACCCGAAACGGACTCTTGGCGGTGACCAGCCGGGCGGACGCCATCTTGGCGAGAAAGTCTTCGGGGCCGTCAAACTCGTCGATTTCGTTATAGCAGCCGCCGATCTCTTGCACTGTGTGCGCGTCGCTGCCGACGCACGGGATCCGCCCGTTGGATTCCTGGAACCGGCGTGCGGCTTCGTTGTCGCTGGACAGCACCGTGCGGCCGTTGAAGATCTCAACCATGTCCAGGCAATCCGCCAGATCGGCGAGCGCGGCTGGCCGCAAGGCGCTGCCTCGCAGCCGGTCGGTCGGATGCGGCGCGATCACCACGCCTCCCTGCGAGCGGATGGCCTCGACCGCTTCACGGGGCGGCAATCCCTTAGGTATCCGCTCGTTCAGGAATAAGCCGATAACCTCGCCCTGGGTCGTCATAATCTCTTCGCCCACGATCACACGGATAATGCCGAGGCGCTGGGCCTCCAGCGCCCCCTCTATCTCGTTATGGTCCGTGATCGCGGCGCAGTCGATGCCCCGGTCTCGATACGTTTTCAGGACTTTCGCGACCGGAGTGCTGCAATCGCTCGAAAACTCGGTGTGGCAGTGGAGGTCGACCTTCACCTGCCGCGACTCCGTCGAGGTCTAGTCGCCGGATTCCCGACCCGACGGCGTCTGGCCCACCCACACTTCACCGTCGTCGAAGAACTCCTTCTTCCAAATGGGCACGGTTTCCTTGAGCGTGTCGATGGCGAACCGACACGCCGAAAAGGCCTCGACCCGATGCGGCGAGCCGGCTGCTATGAATACGCTTACCTCGCCGATGGGAACCTCGCCGATTCGGTGGACCATCGCTATGTCCTCAACCCCCCACTTTTCGCGGATTTGATCGGCTATCTCTTCCATTTTGGCGACGGCCATCGGCTTGTACGCCTCGTAGAAAAGCCGGTGTACCGACTTGCCCTCGGAGTTGTCGCGAGTGCTGCCGTAGAAGGTCGCAAGGCCGCCGTTTCGCGGACTGCGGGCGGCCTCCAGCGCTTCGTGAAAGTCGATCTGACCTTCGACGATCTTGACTATCCTAGCCACCGCTCACCGGCGGAATGACCGCCATTTCGTCACCGTCGGAGAGTCTTTGGTCCATCTCCACGAACTCCTGGTTTACGGCGAATTTGAGACTGGACTTCAGTGCGGCCAGGGCCGGAAACTCCTCGACCATACGGTCGAAAGCTACGTCCACCGTAGCGCCGTCTTCGATCGACATTCGGTGGACTCTAACTCCTGTGGCTTCTGCCGCGCCCGCGAAGAGCCGCACGCTTACAACCGCCGCCGCGCGGGCGGTCCCGACCGTTGCATCAGCCAAAACTCTCGCCATACCAAGCACGATACTACCGCGATGCCGCTCTTGACCAGAGTTGAATCGAGCGGCGCTAGGGACCGTCCGCTCCGAGCATCGCCAGATACTCGGCTCCCAGGCTCACGTAAGAACTGGTGTTCTGGGCCATGCGCTCGAACATCTCGTCACTGACTGTTCCGATCTGCTTGGCCGGAACTCCCGCTATCAGCGCCCGGTCGCCAAACTCGGCGTGCTCCCGGATGACCGCACCCGCGGCTACAAGGCATCCCGCCCCAACGCGAGACCCGGTCAGCAGCGTGCTGTTCATGCCGATCAGAGAGCCGTCTCCAACAACGGCCCCGTGAATGACGGCCGCGTGGCCGACCGTCACGTCATCGCCTACAACCGTTGGAAATCCGTGATCGATATGCACCACCGTCCCGTCCTGGATGTTGGTGTTCTTGCCTATGTGGATAGGCTCGTAGTCCGCCCTCAGCACGGCGTTGAACCAGATGCTTGCGCCCTCAGCGACGTAGACGCTCCCCACCAGGACGACGCCGGCGGCCAAATAAACACCGCCGGCGACTTGCGGTCTGTTGCCGTCATAGGGAATTAGCTGCGCCGAAGTGTCTATCTTCACACCCGCCTGGACCGTCTGACGCCGACGTAAAGCCCGCCCCGGAATTCGATGGCCATGTCTTTTTCCGAGCACATCGTTGTCACCAGAGATCGCTAACTTCGCGAATGCTGGCATACCCGTCGCCGGAGCTGCCGATTACGAGATGATCGAGCACGTTTATGCCGAGCAGCTTGCCTCCCTCGATTGCCCGTCGCGTGAGGTTGATGTCGTCGGTGGACGGCTCCGTGTCGCCGCTCGGGTGGTTGTGGGCGAGGACCAGCGCCGCGCAGTTGCGTCGTACGGCGGCCCGGAAAATGTCGCCAACACGCGCGGAGACTACATTGAGCGAACCGGTGGCTACCGTTTCGACGCCGAGGACTCTGTGCCGGGTGTCGAGCAAGGCGACGCGCAGACTCTCCTGTTCCAGAAGCCGGAGCGGCGGTCCTATCAGCGCCGCGGCGTCGGCGGAAGACCCAATTCTCGGCTTGTCGTCGTTTCCGGCCCGGGCGAGCACGAGCCTGTGCCCGATTTCAAGCGTAGCTCTAAGCTCGGCCGCTTTTGCGGCGCCGATGCCTGACACCTCTTGAAGCGCAAGCGTGTCAGACTGGGCAAGTCCCATGAGGCCGCCGAAGCGGGAAAGCAGCTCGTCCGCCAGATCGAGCGCGCTGCCGCGGCTGGTACCGGTCCTAAGAATGATGGCGATCAGCTCAGGGTTCGAGAGGTTCTCGGCGCCATGTGCCGCAAGACGTTCCCGTGGTCGATCGGACGGAGCCATTTGCGCTATTCGGACGCGGTATGGCGTGGAATCTTGCGTTCTCGGGCTGCCGGTTGCTTGTGCCTGACCGTCTGAGCTCACGGCTCGCCGCAATATGGACAAACGTCCCAATGCAGCTCTCGCGGGCGGCTACAGTTTCCGCACGTCGTGCGAAGCTCGGCGTGGCAATTCGGGCATACCAGGTAATCCGGTTTCGCGCGATGGCGGCAGGTTGGGCAGTATTCGGCCTCCTCGATTTCGCGAAGAAGCGCCTCCTCGCCCAAAGCTCGTTCGTATGCCTCGTCCAGGGTTTCCCTGGGGCGCATCACGAGGTATAGCGCCACGCCGAAGGGTCCCAGCAAGACGACCATGAGAGTGGCGAACAGACGGACGTAGATGTCGTGTGTTCGGGCGCCTATGTCGTGATAGGCCCAGAATGCGGATGCGAGCCATACGGACGCGAGAAACGCGCCCGAAAACGCGATTCCGTATGTTAGGTATCGACCTAGAGCTTCCATCGACCACCAGTCGGCGCGGACCGCGCCGGGGCTTCATTCGAAGAGAATTCTACTATCGAGGCCCGATC
>JAPOVO010000351.1 GCA_026708165.1 Chloroflexota bacterium
AGAAAGACCACTTCGTCTGGTTTCGGCGACGCAGTTCGAACGTGCTAAACCGCCTTTGGGCCAGTTGTCGGGATCCGCGGCCCCGGGCCAGGCGGTTCGGGCTCGCCGCCTCCGCTGGGCGGGCGCAGGCGGTCCAAAACAAACTGGACTGCGAAGGAGATACATATTGCGAGCGCTAGCGGAACCACGGCGTAGATGACCACCGCATGCGGTCCGAGCAGACCGCCGACAAGGGCTCCCATCAAGGACAACGGGAACGCCACGACGTAGGCGACGATGGGGATCAGACGGCTCCTTCGGTAGCGTCGCAGCGTCCACATCAACGGCAGGAATGAGACTATCCCCGCCACCCACACGAGCAGCAGGTTTATCAGCAGCACTTCCACAGTCGGCAGGCCCATCCGAACTCCCTCGGCCAGAAGCAGCCGCCCCATAGCGAAAACCACAAAAGCGACGACGTAGCCCGCCCCCAGAATCAAAGCAGTCCGATAGCGGGGTCTTGCGGTTTCGCTCATAATCCGGTCAACCTCATTCAGAACAGGACCGTTCATCCATTCCGTCATCTAGTCGATACTACTGCGGTGTTCAAGGCGTGCGGATAGCAGACTTGACTGGCACGCATCAACGATCTCAGTTTGCGCCATGTTCGATCAGCGCAAATCAGGCTTCGTCCTACTAATCCGCGACTGGGTCAGCTAACTCACCTCGACCCGAAACACGGATGTCTTGATCGAAGACGGCCGGTTAATTCGGATACACGTACACGAGTACGGTGTTTCCGGAACTGTCCGTCAGCGTTAGGGTATCGCCCGCGTTATTCCATATCGGCGTTTCGGACTTCCAGTAGAAAACTCCGCCCCGCGCCACCCCTGCCCCGGACCGCAAAGTTATGCGAGTGCCCGTTCGCCACTCATAGCTGTCAAAGCGATAGACCTTGCCCGAGGCATCGCTAACCGTCCAACCGTCGATTTGCAGGTCTGGCCCCAGGTTGATCAAGGTCAGGTATTCGTCATTCAAATTGTCTCCGTCATCGCCCCCGGCGTTGTAGTGCATTTTCTCCAAGACGATTCTCTCCGATGGCGTTGGAGTAGGAGTAGCCAGCGCTTTCAATCGCCTGGCTTCGGCGAGCAGTTCGGGGTCCCATAGGCAGCCTGTCCCGTTCGCCTTCGCCGTCCGGGCGGCTTCGGCGATTTCGTCGGAGTGGGTTACGTTTGGAAATATCTTGAGCGGGCGCGCCAGTCCAAGCTCGACGAGCTTAAGCTCGACCAGTTCGCCGTCCGAATATACGTATCGCAGTAGACGATTGTAGATGTCCCGGTTTTCCCTGTCCCGCACGAGCATGACTCGCTTGCCCGACACCATACGCCGATTGGTCTCTGTCGCCTCCGGGGCGCACCGCTGACCGATTTCCGGCGTGTCTATGCCGATGTATCTGACGGTCTCTATGGCGCCATCGATTGCAACCTCAATCGTGTCTCCATCGATAACGTCGACCACCCTCGCAAAGACTAGGGAGGGCGGAGCCTCGGCTTCACTGCCCCCACCCAAGTCTTCATCTCCACAAGCCGCTGCCAGCCACACGAGTGCGGCGACCGTAGCGACACGCCATCCCAACCCCCGGCACTTCAGAGCCGTCGAACGCCGAGGCAGGCTGACGAACTTCATACTCCTCGCAAGGTCCGGGATGAGCCATGTAGTCTGACGAGAATAACGTTGCGCCGCTCGTGTCCTACCGCAGCGCTCATTACCCGTCAGGCCGCGGCGCAACTCAAGCGTGAGCCGGACCTAGTGAATCAGGGACCTAGAACGTCGTCCACGAAGTCCTTGAGACGGCCCAGCAGAGCGAGATTCTCTGCCAGGGAGCGACCATCGACTTTGACCTCGTTCCGACCCGAGAAGCCGTCGACCGCTCCGACGCGAACAAGATTACGGACGCGAGCCGACTCGATTTCGAGGTCAGGCAGCAGGTCTCGGCCTCGATAGATCGACAGATAGGCGACGATTCCGAATGCCCCCCAGTTTGAAACGCTCGCCGCGACAAGCTCGTCGGTGGCGCAACTGCTGGGATTCTTTATTATTCCCTCGCGCGCCAACTCTTCAGCATATTTGCCCATACCCGCCTCGTTGCCGCCGTCCCCTACCGCAAACGACGGGATGCCGGAATCGAGAAGGTAGTCAGTCCTCGCACAGTGGCGGGATATATCAACTCCGTGCATATTGAGGTAACGGCCGCCGTCGGCGAATCCTGGTCTCTCGACATAGCCGATGACCGACGGCTTGTGTGTTTCAAGCAGTTTCGCCGCAAGCTCCTTGCTTTCGTCGTCGGAGCGCGTCGGAAATTCCACGCATTCGGCGCGCCTCGGTGCGATGGTCTGGAGCGCCTTGTAGGAAACGGCATCTGTTACCAAAACGACCTCGAAGTTCATGAGCAGCAACGCGTCGGCAAGAGCGACCGCACCGGTCGGACCGTCGGTCTCCGGCGCTCCGTTTACGTAGAAGCCAGTGACGAGCATCGCCCGCGGCCGGTTGCTTACGATCAGGTCCGCCGCTCGTTTGCAAAAGTCCTTGGGCATGTGCGGAACCAGGCCGGCAATGCCTCTCACGTCGTCGCTAAGGATGATCTTCTCAATCCGGCCCTCTATGCTCTTCAACTGATCGGTCCCGCCAACTCACTCACCCACTCGTGCGTTAGGCCCCGCCCGGAAGCCACGTCGGAAAGCCGATTCAGGACCGCCGAAGGCATCTGAATTCCTTCGCGTAGGCCACGCTCGCGGGCCTCGCCAGACCGCTCGCCGGGCAAGTAAATCCGTTCTACTCCCTCGGCGCGTTCCGATGCCCTTATCGCGCGAATCTGCCGATCAACGCCGTCCTTGAACTCGCGCAACGGTAAGAAGGACTTGATGTCGAGCGCGAGGAAGAAGTGGTTGGCCCATCCCCCCTCGACGGCCAGGTGCCCCGCCGACACTACGCTCGCGTCCGACCCTCCCAGAACTCCCGCAAGCACGTCGCAAATCACGTTTATCGCGTACCCCTTCGGCCCTCCAAAGGGAAGGATTGCTTCGACAGAGTCGGGATCGCTGGTGGCTTTGCCCTGAGCGTCTATCGCCCAGCTCTTAGGAATATGCTCGCCGAGCGCCTTTGCCAGCGATATCTTGCCGTCCGCGACCGTGCCGGTGCCCATGTCGATAACGATATCGGCCTCGTCGCCCGCCGGAACCGCCCAAGAGAATGCCGCGTTCACCAATGCCCCCCGGCTTCCTCCGTGTATCGCAACCGTCGCCGTCGCATCGTTGGACGTGGTAAAGCCGATCATGTCCGCATCCGCGGCCATTTGCGCCCAGTAGGCTCCCGCGCCGTAATGCGACGATCGGCGGAGGTTGACCACCCCGACAGTGGTTTCCCGCGCAATCTCTATCGCGGTCTCCATCGCGAGCTTGGACGCAACCTGCCCCAACGCCAGTCCGCCGTCGATGGTCGCGAAACCGGCTCCGCGACTCGTGATCGCGATTTCACCGTCCGCCCTAACGTCGCCGCGGTCGAGCGACTCCAGGTATCCAGGAATCTGGTTAACGCCGTGAGAAGAGTGGCCGCGTAGGTCCGCATCCACGAGCGTGCCGGAGACGAACCGGGCGTCAGCGGGGTCGACTTTCGCCGACTGAAGCAGGTCCGCCCCAATTTGCGTAAGTCGATCAGCTTGGATATTGGTCGTCGCAACCATCGCTGATTGTAGTCGGCCTGTGATTCGTCAGACTTTCAGAGCGGGTAACGGTTCACAGGCAGCGTCCGCCGTCCACCACAACCACCTGACCGGTCACGAAGCTGTTGTCTAAAAGAAGTGGCACTACTGCATCCGCAATGTTGTCCGGTCCCGCCGCAAACCCAAGCGGCGTATCGGCTGCGGCCTTAACTTTGATCTCTTCGAATCCGTGATGCCAGCGGGTGTCTATGAACCCGGGAGCCACGGCGTTGACGCGAATTTCCGGTGCCAGGACCGCTGCCAGCGACTTTGTCATGGCATTCATCGCCGCCTTGGACGATGCATACGCTATCGAAGTGCCCTTGCCATTGAACCCTGAATACGACGAGACGTTGACTATCGCTCCGCTTCCCCGCTCTCGAATATGCGGTGCGGCGGCCCGCGAGCACTGGAACGCCCCGAGCACGTTCACATCGAGTATCCGATGCCACATCTCGGAGGTAAGTCCTTCGAGATCGTCCATCGCCACACGAAACGTCGTCGCAGCGTTGTTTACGAGGTAATCGAGGCGGCCGAATTCAGCTACGGCCGAGTCGACCATAG
Organism: Chloroflexota bacterium; assembly: GCA_026708165.1. Taxonomy (GTDB): domain Bacteria; phylum Chloroflexota; class UBA11872; order UBA11872; family VXNJ01; genus JAPOVO01. The sequence continues at coordinate 4,301 of JAPOVO010000351.1, forward strand.
CCCTCACCTGCCCGTCGTCCGATACGTCAGCCTTTTGGAGAAGCGCCCGGCCCCCCATGTTTTCGATGGCTGCGACCGTGTCGCGAGCTTCCGCTTCCGACCTGCTGTAGTTGACGAACGCTTTGTAGCACTATGCCTCCAGCCGCAAGGCAACCGCTCGGCCGACACCCG
>JAPOVO010000447.1 GCA_026708165.1 Chloroflexota bacterium
CGAAGTGAATACGTCCCTGCGGCACAACATCCCAAACCTCCAGGTCTTCGCGGGGGGGCAACAGCGTAACGCCGACTTCAAGAGCCACTTCGAGAGCACCGGTGGTCTTGAGCGGTGGGGACTGCCAATATCGGAGGTCTTCGAGGAAGAGCCGGGGGCGCTTACACAGTATTACCAGCGCGGGGCTGTCGACTTCCACATACGGCAGGACCTCGGCGGCAGCTGGGTTCTGGAACGACGACTCACCTGGGACTACATGGGCGGCGGCCTGGGCGGCAGCGTTGACATGGGCGTCGAACCCCACGTAACCAATCCGCACGCAGGAGTACTGGTCGGACCGTGGGGGCACAAGATTTCGAATGTTGACATCACAGGCAAGAGGACCGGTTTTCGGGACTTTTTCGACCGGCTGGGCGGAGTCCAGAGCTTTGGCTTTCCCAAAACCGACGCTCGGGAAGACACAGGGGCGGCCGGCATGCTGCTGGCACAAGGAGCCACACCGGGAATAGTGCGGCAGTATTTCCAGGCTGCCGTATTCGAGCACTTTCCGGACAACCCTCCACAGTACCGCGTGCAGCTAACCCTCCTGGGAGACTTCCTCCGCAATCTCGCCTATCCCAACAACAGTTGGGCCTCGTTGACGCCGTTCCTTGCAGCGGCCGAACTGCGGACGGGAGGCATAATGACGCTGGTCGCGGTCGACCGCGGACCACCGCCAACACCCAGTCCAGCAGGCACGCCTACCGCGACACCTCTACCCCAATTCAATCCGAACAACGAACTAATCGTGGTTGGGAGTCGGACGAATGGCCTTTCTGTTTACGACGGGTTCGTATGGAAGACCATCAACGTTGAAAACTCCACGCTCGGCAGCAACCGCATCAACGCGGTGTTCGTTGACGATCAACGCAGGATTTGGGTGGGAACGGACAGCGGGCTGTATCGATTGAACGCCGACCTGGAGGTCGAGGCGAGTTTCACTCAGAGTAACTCACGTCTGGGATCCAACGACATCGCAACGCTGTCAGGAGACGGCTCGACGACCATTTGGATCGGCCTTAAATCTCGGGGCGCAGCCTCGTATACAGCTACCAGCACCGGCGATCCGTGGACCTGGCACCGCACTGACAGCAGCAGCATACCCAGCAACAGCGTACGCGATCTATTCATGCTAGACGTAGGTCAAAACCGGGTGTGGTTTGCAACCGGGGCGGGCGCAGCCCAGTACGACGGCGCCACAGATTCGTGGAGGCGGTTGACCACTACCGATGGGCTGGCCAGCGACGACGTGACGGCAGTCGCCATCGGGGGCGACGGAGTGCTGTGGTTTGGGACAGATGGCTCCGGCATCAGCTCGACGCCGAGCGGCGTTGAGGGTTCATGGACGACCTACACGACCGCGGATGGCCTCGGCGACGATTCCATACGCAAGATACTCACAGCGTCGACGGGAACGCTGTGGGCTGCCACAGACGGCGGACTAAGTCGCAAGTCGCGCACCGACTTCACGTTTCGAACGTTCAACGCCCTGAACTCCGGTCTCCTGCATAACGAAACCAGGGACTTGGCGGAAGATTCGCAGGGGAACATCTGGATAGCCACAGGCGACGGAGTCAGTAAATTCGACACGACGGCAAACAGATGGGACGATTTTCGGACCACGGACGGGCTTGCTGAGAACGACACGCTGGCAATTGCGATCGTGCCTCGCCGCTAGACGACAGCTAGCGGCTAAGCCGACGCATCCCGGCGGATCGCAGCGACCGCGACGTCAACAATCATCAGCCGCCGCGCGTCAGATAGCGTGCCCTGGCGGCGGAGCACGGTGTGTAACGACATCTCCACCCGTAGGAGGTCCACTTCCTGATCGCTCAGACCGTAGCCGTTTAGCAAGATTTGCTGAAATTCGGGAGGTTCGTACTCGAGCTCGCCGCTTTCGAGCTGGTTCACGAGACTGAGAGGCACACGCGATCGGCGCGCAACCTGATTTACGGTAAGCCCGACGAGGTCGCGCCGGTCGACTAACTTTCCCATGAGGGAGGCCGCGTCAAAGCCGCTATTGTCCAGAGCTACTGGGCCATTGTCTGGCCCCGTCAAGGCCTCCCGCGCAACTTCCTGCAGCTTGCGTATCGATTCCTGCGTAATTCTGACTATCTGATCCTCGGCAAGCTCCTTCTTCGCGTCCGCCAAGTCTTCGGGCACGTAGCCACTGAGACCGAGCATGTCCCGGGGATCCATCTGCAGACCCCGAGCAATCGTGACCATCGTCTTTATCGACGGGCTTTTGTAAGCGCCGGATTCGAGCCTGGAAAGATATGACGGGGCTATGCCGCACTTCTTGGCGAGCTCCGCCTTGGAGAGCCGACGCTGTTCCCTGGCCATTTTGACGGCGTCTGAAAATCCCATTCTCGGTTTCGCCTCCACAAAGAGAAGGGAGGACGATTCTAGCCGAGACGATCGCCGAAGGGCGCCGGGGAATGGCAACTCGCTTCATCGGCATATGCCGGATAGGGGGTCCGCTGTGAGTCGATTTCCCGAGCTGGATACCAGCGTTCACGCACCTGACCTACCAGATACAACGAGCCGGTGACACAGACAATTCCGTCGGGCCCCGCCCAGTCGACCGCGGTGCCCACGGCCTCAAGCGGGTCAGTGCGAACGAGTGTCTCGACCCCAGTCGAACGGGTCATGCGTCCAAGATCAACGGCAGGTAGCGAGGCTTTCCGATATACGGTCGGTTCGGTGGCGATGAACAAGTCTGCGGCCGACGCCAACTCGTCAACGATCGCGGCGGCGGCTTTGTAACCGAGCACTCCCACCACCACCGCCAGCCTGCGTCCACGCTTTCGCTCCCGCAGAACCGCGGCCAGCGCGGCGGCCTTGTCGGGATTGTGGGCGCCGTCGAGAACGACGTTGGGCGAGTCTGAAACAGTCTCCCAACGCCCCTGCAGGCGGGCAACTGCTAGTCCGCGCTCAACGGCCCCCTGCGTTATCGGATATCCTGCATCGGCCATCGTGTCGGTGATGGCGCAGGCAACCGCAGCGTTTTCTACCTGATGGGCGCCCAGAAGTCCGAGTTCGGCTTTCCGGACACTGAAATTGCGACCGAGATACGTGAGCCGGTCGCGGCCCTCCGTGACGGCTTCCGGCCAGAAGTCGACGCCAGGGCGAATTGGCTGGAATACGGCGCCAGCCTCCCCGGCATGTCTCTTGAGCGAGGCCAGCACATCGTCGCCCGTGTGGATCGCGATCGCCGGAGCGCCCTGCTTGAATACGCCGGCCTTGTGGCGGGCGATATCGAGGAGGGTCGGCCCCAGCGAAAGCACGTGGTCCAGCCCAACCGACGTTACGGCGGCGACCACGGGGACCACCACGTTTGTCAGGTCATAGCGTCCGCCAGCACCTGCTTCAATGACCGCGATGTCGACCTTGCGGCGACGGAAGTATTCGAACGTAAGCGCCACCCAAGTCGGCCCATAACGAGGTTCGGACAACAAGCCGGGCGTGCGCGCCGAGTCTCGCCGCCGCTCGAACCACTCAACCAACTCGACCAGCTCCTCACGGGACGCGAGCTGATCGTTCACCACGAGCTTCTCAAGAGGAGTTTGCAAATAAGGGGTGAGATGCGAACCTGTTTTGAGTCCGGACGCCCTGCAAATACCCGCGACGAAGGTGCAGACGGACCCTTTTCCAGAAGTTCCTGCCACGTGGACGACCGGGTACGCGAGATGTGGGTCGCCCAACTCGCGCACAAGGGCCGCCATGCGGGCTACTCGCTCGCGTCCTCGCTGGCGTGAGTCGCGTCTGCCCAAGGGGCGGGTCAGCTCCCCGGGTCCCTTGATGAGTGACAGCATGTAGCTCGACGCCGCCTCGTACCGTCTTAAATCGGCGTCGGCAGAGATTGATGGCGGGCGTGACGCCGAAGCTCGGCCAGGGCTAGTTTGCGTCATCTTCTGCGGGGTTGGACGTATATGCTATGTACCATTGATCCGGCAGCTGCCTGATAACAGATTCGACGTGTCTCAAGGCGGCCGACATCGCGTCCTCCGCAGTGATCGCGGGGTCATCGGTCTCGATTGCATCGAAAAGCTTGCCATAGTAGCCGCCCGATCCGTCTGACCAGCAGGCGCCCACAACTATCGGTACGCGCGCGCGTTTGGCGAGCCGAACGGCGCCGATGGGATGATGGTCCCGGCGGCCAAGAAACTCCACGCGCTCGCCACGCTCGCTCACGGGGCGGTCGGCGAGAATCGCCACCCAGTCGCCGCGCGTGAGCGCCCGGAGGATGCCGGACGCCGCACCGCTTGTGTCTATTAGACCCATTCCCGCATTTTCCCGGACCTCTATAGCCAGCTTGTTCAGGCTCGTGGCAGGTAGCGGCAGCGCGACGACATAAAGATCGCGTCCGAGCAGGGAGACCCACGAACCAAGTAGCTCC
>JAPOVO010000431.1 GCA_026708165.1 Chloroflexota bacterium
AGCAAGCCTGGAAGCCTGGCCAAGAGGAAACGGAACCCTGGTCTCTTGATCTGACAACTCAGATTCAGGAGATCAGGAGTGAGCAGAACAACTGAGAACACGGCATTCGCGTGCCTTCATTGCGGTCTGGAAGTGCTGCCGCTGTCGAACGGCAGCTATAGGAACCACTGCCCGAGATGTCTCTATTCGAAACACCTCGACGTAGCGCCCGGAGACAGGGCGTCTTCTTGCAAAGGTCCGATGAAGCCGGTCGGCATGCGCTACAAGTCGGGCAAAGAGTTCCAGATAGTCCATCGTTGTACGGCCTGCGGCGTGATGCGTCCCAACAAGATCGCCGCCGATACCGTGCAGCCCGACGAGCTGGAAGCGCTGCTTCGCTTGCCTACGACCTAGCCGTCACCGAACATCCGCGCCGCGAACATGGCTATGCGGATGGGCTGATTCACTACGCGCTTCGCAGAAACCAGATCGGACCACCAAACTCGAACGTCCCTCTCCACGTCGCGGGGAAGAACGGCCCGACCTCCCTGACCAGATACTCTCTTACCTCCGCGAGCGTCCATGCCCCGTCCTCGACAACCGCGCTCACGTTGGTCTGGGTCAGCAGATAGTCCGCCAACTCGCTTGCGTCCCAGGACACGTCGTTCGTGTACCACTCCCGTTCGATGAATCTGAAGCCCGCCCGCTCCGCGTCGTCCTCATCAAATCTCCGGTTGTCCCGAGGAGGCGTCGGGAATTGCTCAAGATGGGTCGACGTAAACCAGGTCCCGAAATCCGCATTCTCCTTCATCCTGGAAAAGAAGAAGTTGTTGTAGATGACAAGCCAGCCCAACGGCCTCAAGACCCGCCTAGCCTCCGAAAGAAACACGTCCCTGTCGAACCAGTGAAAAGCCGACGAAACGGTTACCAGATCGACCGCCCCATCGCCCACAGCCAGACGCTCCGACGGACAGACCGCGTAGTCGATCCGCGCGTCCCTCACCGCCTGGTCCAGCATCTCTATGGAGATATCGACTCCGCATACCCGCTTGGCAATCCCCTTCAAAGCGATGCACGACAACCCGGTCCCGCAGGCAACGTCGAGCGCCCTATCCAGCTTTCCGTCGAGATTCAGTCGCTCCTTGAACCGCTCGATGACTACGTCTTGGTGATACGGACGCCCCAGCGCGTAAAGCCGCGCCGCGGACTTGGCGTCGAACAGATTGACCCTTTCATCGCCGAAAATGCCCGTGCTGCCCCCACAGTCTTGATCGCGAGCGTTGTGTGTGTCCGTGGTGTATAACACACGGCTTACCGGTAGGAGAGGGGTTTAGGATTCGCTTTTGGGTTTCTCGCCAAGCCATCCGGCCGGACGCGGAATGCGGGCTGCGGCTTTGGTGCGCGGAGCAAGTCGGTGACTGGCGATAGACACAGATCGAGTGAACTGAGTTCACGACTTCCAACTGAACCGCTCCCCGATTCCACCATCCGCAAGGCGGGGATGCTCCTATTGCTAACCGCCGCCGCCTCTACCGTCTCAGCCGTGGCCCGCGTATCCGCAGACGCCGACTATCCCGCTCTGGCCGACTCATTGGCCGCCATATCCGAGAGCAGGTTGCTCTATGGCATCGGCGGCGGGGCGCGATTTGTCTCCGGCCTCACGCTCATCGGCGCAGCCGTGTTCCTGTCCAGAACGTGGATCATCCGCGAGCGGCTGGGCACGCCGCTCGTTCCGGTGCTGTTCGGCGCGTCAGGCGCCCTCACCGCCGTATCCGGAGCTTGCGCGGCTGCGGTGGCGATATCCGCCCCATCCGCAACCGATATTGCCGCGCTCGACTCGACAAGCGGCTCGATCGACACGATCGCAAGCCTGCGATGGATCACCGGCAAAATAGGTTTCGCGGCCGCTGGTCTGGCGTTGATCGTCGCGGCCCGCTACCAATGGAAAGTCTGCGGCAATCTGAGGCGCATATCGCCCTTCTCGGCCATCACCGGCACGGCCATGCAGTTCATCTGGATAGACGCCGCCACCAACGCACACCCGATCATCGGCGCCTTGTTCTTCGTTTGGCTCGTCGCCATAGGCTTCATGCTTTCGACCGGGCGCGTGGAAAGGCACTTCCTCGCAGTGCTCGACCCGCTCTCGAAACACGGCACGCGGGATACGGCCTAGCGTAGATTGGACCGACTTCCCGGTCCGTCTGCACGACCCTAAAGTCATTCGCCCGTTGGCAAGGACCTGACCATAGAATGTGAGCGGCCTCAACCCGAGAGACTCACACTGGCCTCTTCAAACAGCGTATTCCAGCTTGGAACCAAGATCTCGTGACTAATCCCAATCCCGACAGCGCGGCCTGCTGCGCGCCCCGGCGCGAAAACCGGCCCGTCCAGGAACTGCGAAAGCCCGCCGGCAGAAGACGTCGCAAGCAGGCTGCCAAGGGCATGGCCCGCTTGCGCGGCGGCGAGTTCCTGATGGGGACCAACGACCCGCGCGGGTTTCCCTCCGACGGCGAACGACCCGTCCGGCGCGTCCGCGTCGATCCGTTCTTCATCGGCAAGTGCGCCGTCACCAACGCAGAGTTCGAGGAGTTCATAAGGCAAACAGGCTACGCAACCGAAGCCGAGCGCTTCGGCTGGTCATTCGTGTTTCACCTTTTGGTCCCACCTGAATTGCAGAGTCAGGTCGATCAGGCCGCGCTCATCGCCCCTTGGTGGTTGAAGGTCGACGGCGCGTTTTGGAAGTCTCCCGAGGGGCCGGGCTCGAACGTAATCGACCGCCCCGACCATCCGGTCGTCCACGTCACCTGGAACGACGCGGTCGCTTACTGCGAGTGGTCCGGCGCCCGGCTCCCCACCGAAGCCGAGTGGGAGTTCGCCGCGCGCGGCGGCCTTGAGCAGCGGCGCTTCCCCTGGGGCGACGAGCTTGAACCTGACGGCGAGTATCGCTGCAACGTCTGGCAAGGCGACTTCCCCGACCGCAACACCCAGGCCGACGGTTTCATGTCCACCGCCCCCGCCAGGTCCTTCCGCGCCAACGGATTCGGCCTCTTCAACACCTCCGGGAACGTCTGGGAATGGTGCGCCGACTGGTTCAGCCCCGGCTACGGCCGGTCAGCCCCCCGCGACAATCCAACCGGACCGTCCGCCGGTTCGGCACGGGTGATAAGAGGCGGCTCGTACCTTTGCCACGATTCCTACTGCAATCGCTACCGGGTCGGAGCGCGAAGCTCCAACACGCCCGACAGCTCCACCGGCAATATGGGTTTCCGCGTCGCCCGGGGCGCCTGAGCCGCGCCGACAGCCTGTTCACTATTTCAAACAGGCCGACTCCTAAACGCCTATCCCCCTAGTACCGAGCCGAACTGGCCCGAAGTGGGCTCCGCTCAGCAGAACCACGGTTCGGTCAACCTTGGCGTGTTCCGTTCGACGCCCACGGACGCCATCTCCAAACTGCCCGCTAGGCTCGCGTCGTCCGCCGCGTCGACTACGGCCTCCCCCATCTCTATGAACGTCTCCGGCAACGGCGATTCAGTCTGCGCCGCGCGCTCCGCGATCTCTAGAAGCCGTCTTTGAAGGTCGTCCAGCCGCCGGTCCGCCGACCGCCACGTATAGGTAAGACGCTCCGCGTCGAATTCTCCAAGCAGCGCCCGAAAAGCCGGATCGCGCAGCAACAGCGATCCATGAGGCACGAGCAGCCGGATCGTGTACTGGATCGGATCGACGTTATCGACCAGATCGTTCTCCGCCACGAAATCCAGTATGTCGAAGATATCCTGGAAGTCCGACCACGGCGTAAACGGCAAGAACGACGGCCGCGGCTCTATACCGTACAGGCGAAGCAGCTTCACGGCCCGCCGGGCGTCCCACGCGGTGTGCCCCTTGTCCAGCCGCGCCAGTATCTGGTCGTTCATGCATTCAAGCGCCGAAACGACGAACAGGCACCCCGCACTCGCCATCTCCGGCCAGATGCCGTCGTGTCTCAAAATGTGCTCTACCTTGGTCGTGCAGTCGAACGTCAGTTCTGGGAACCGATCGTGCATCGACCGGACCACGCGCAGGGAATGGCGCGGTGCGTTGAGAAAGTCCGGATCGCCAAACGTAATATGCCTCGCACCCATCGACGCCAGATTGGCTATGTCTCGAAGAACTACATCCTCTCCGACGACTCTCACCTTGCCGTCATAGACCGCCGGGACCGGGCAATGGCCGCACCGGTGGACGCATCCGTGGCTCGCCTCCACGTAACCCGCCAGGCGGCGTTCCCCGCCGATGGCAAGCTGCGAGTAATGCTCTAGCCCCGGTAGATCCTCTCTCCCCGGCGTCTGGAACTGCTGCCTTCCCAGATCAACCACCTGCCCGTGCGACGCCGCAAGCTCGCCGTCCGACACCGAGCGCGCCCATTCGAGCAGCCCCCTCTCATACCCGCCGGAAATCGTAAAAAC
>JAPOVO010000312.1 GCA_026708165.1 Chloroflexota bacterium
CCTTCTGGTGCAAGTCCCAAGGAAGTTCGAGACCGGCGTTCTCGAGCAGAGGCTTGTAGTAGATGTACAGCCACGGACCGTGGAACATCGGGACCGTGTAGGCCTTGCCCTTGTAGGACATCGCCTCGAGGCTTCCGGAGTGGAAGTCGTCTCGGGCAAACCCCGAGTCGGCCTTCATGTACTCGTCGAGCGGCTCGATGACGCCGTTGGCGGCCATCTGGACCACGAACTGCGGGTGAACGTAGTTCACGTCCGGTGCAACGCCGCCGGCGAGCGACGTCAGCAGCTTCGCCGCAAAGTCGGCGAACGGGAACTGGTTGAGCGTCAGCGTGACGTGGGGGTTGAGCCCCATGTAGTCCTTGACGATCAGCTTCAGCGCGTCATCCATCTGGATCAGCGCCTGGTGCCACCATTCCAGCTCAATCTGGGCCGGCTTGGGCTTCTCGGCCATGGCGGTCGCCGCCGGCTCTGCAGCCTTGGTCGCGGCAGGCGCCGCGGTCGCCTGTGTCGCCGGAGCTTCTTCCTCACCGCAGCCGGCGAGGGCGGCAAGCCCGACTACTCCGACTCCGGCAACCGCGCCGGCTCGAAGGAAGTTCCTTCGCGAAAAAGATTTCAATTTCAATTGCTTCTCCTAGTCCAAAAGAGACCCGAAAATCGCTGCGTCTATTGCTTCGTAATACCCCCTCCTGCAGGCGCTACGTTTCCACAGACCGGATGAGGACCATCAACGTTGCTTACCTTAATGAAAATCAGGGAAACTCGGCAAAGAGCGGCTCGCCTTCGACCGCCAATGCCGCCGATCCCCAATTCACCGAACAGCGTCCTCGCCAGCCCCCCGGGTTGGTTCAATCCTCACTGAGACTGTTCCACGGCGATGATATAAGTTGTTTCGCCTGCTATCAAGCGCCGACCGCCAGGTAACGTCAAGACTTTTTCGAAAGTCTGACGAGCGCGCGGAGCCACACGAGACGTTCACTTCCGCAACGTTAGGGCGAATCTCACGCAAGAACCTCCATCGAAGGGCCGACAGAGTTAACTGTCTCCGCTTCTGAGCTTGTCCAGTATTCGCTGACCATTCAAACCGAGCAACTTGCGTTTCTGGTCGTCCGACAGCCTGCACGAGGCAATGCGCCCTATGGCCACGGACAGCGAAAGCAGCAGGGAATCGGACCCGAATAGAACGCGGTCCTCTCCAGCCTCGCGGACCAGGTGCTCGATCAGATTGTGAGTTATTGGAGCGCAGATCTCGATGTAGAAATTGGAGCTAGCCCTGGCGCACTTGCCGTATATTCTCGCGCCTTCGAGGTCTGGCCCCGCGTGATACGCGACAAACGTGACGTCCGGAAACTGCGTCGCCGCTTCCGAGAGTTCGACCGGCGTTCCGATCGCAGCTCTCGCTCCCGTATGTGAGACGACTACAAAACCGTGCTTGCCGGCGAACTCGTACACCGGCCAGTACGCCCTGTCGTTGAGATGAAACCCGTGGCGGTGCGGGTAGAGCTTTATCGCGCGCATGTCGTATTCATCTCGACAGCGTTCCAGCTCGGGAACAGTCGCGTCCCTGTAGTTGGGGTTGACCTCGACGGCGCCCTCGAGGCGTCCGGGATAATCGCGCATTGCCTGCCCGATCACGTCGTTCCCGCGCCTGACGTCTCCCGACGCGAGCCCCATCAAATGGTGAACGACCGACTTCTTCACTCCGAACTGGTCCATCGACCGTATCAAATGCTCCGGCCGGTCCTCAGACGCCCAGTGCTGGTACCACCTGCCCAGATGGGTATGAAAATCGACTATGTGGAGATCACCCGCGCCCGGACCGTTTTTCAGGATGTCTGAAACCGTGGGCGGTCCGGCGGCGGTCATCGGCGGACTCCTTCGAGCAGTCGTTTCAGGTTCCCGGAAGCGATTTGCCTTTTGGCGTCATCGTCAATGCGGGCCCGCGAAATCGCCACGATAGCCGGCCCCGGCGCCCATCGGGGCAGGCCGGTGCCGAAAAGCAGCCGCCCCGGGCCGAACCGTTCGACGATCCGCTCAATGTAGCCGCTCTCGTGATTCTCCGCCGTATCGAGGTACAGGTTTTCGTGGATCTCCCACAGCGGCCAGATGGGACGGTTGGTCCGCCAGCTAATCCGGGCGGACTGATTTAAGACCAGCGGCAGGTTGGGATGCCGAGAGCAAACGTCGTGCACTTCGTTCCACGTGATCTGCGACTGATCGACGAACAAAGGCATCCGCCGATCTTCCAGCGCCGACAGCAATGGACCGGCCGACCAGTCGGCGAGCGGGAAGTTGTGACCGGTTTCAGGCAGGTCCATTTTCTGGGACGGGTAGATGCGCCCCGTCAGCACGTCCTGATCGATCATCGTCTGGGTCAACTCGTCAGGCGGTGGGAATTCGCCGGTGTGATGGGGAAGCAGCACCCATTGCGGAAGAAGGCGCCCATTCCCGTTCAGCTCTTCCATCAGGATGTCGTTGCCGGTTTCCGCGTCGTACTCCCGGGCCACGAGGTGATAGACGAGTGCCGACCGAATGCCCGCGTAGTCGAAAGTCTCCAGCAGCTCGTCGACCGTTGCCGGCAGATCGGGGACCGGCGGATCGGTATAACGCCCGATGGCACAGTTGCAATCGAAGAATTCGAGTTCAGCCATCCACGTCACCCCCGGGGCCGACTCAGGTTGTCAAGATCATAGCGGCAGCCGCGGAATCGACAAACAGTTCATGCGCCCGCCCCCCTCCATGATCGTCATCGACGCAGCACTCGCAGTCCGCGCACAGGCTATGCTACCGACGGGGACCGGCAGACTTGTCTGACCCGCTGGGCATCTGGGATTCGTTCCGCAGCTATTCAATTCCAGACGAGCCAGCGAACCTTGCGACCCAGCGGGCCACTTCAAGCCATTCCAGACCATCATCCGGGGGAATCCAATGTGGGACAAGACCGAATACGAAGTTCCAGAGTCTCAATTCAACGACCGTCTGGAAAAGGTCCGGGAGTTTGCCGATCAGAACGATCTGTCAGCCGTGGTCGCATACTCCGCGCCCACCATTCACCACTGGGCTCAAAGCGGGCACGTTAGTTATCTGACGAACTGGTCAAACCTCGACCGGTTGGTTGACACGATGGTCGTCGTCCCCCGCAAGGGGGCTCCCGTCCTTCTGCTGGCGGGTGTGGAGTACATGCTCGAACAGATCGACGAGGTGTCGTGGATCAAGGATGTGCGGATGGTGAGCTCGCCGGACCCGCGGGCCGTATCCAGCTCCTATGACGCGGGCGTCGCCGGGGAGGAAACCGAGGGGGGCGCGACCACTTTTGGCGGAGCGGTCGCCGACATCGTCAGTGCAAACGGCTGCGGCGGACGCCCGATAGGAATCGCCGGCAAGGACCAGCTAACGCTCGCTCTCTATATGGATCTGGAATCGTCGATAAGGGAAGGCGTCGCCGATACTCCCGACAGCGTGGCCGAACTGCGGGCCGTGAAAAGCCCCGAGGAGATCAGCCTTCAGCGGCAGGTCGCCGCAGTCGCCGACCGGTGTTACGAGACGATGATGATTGCGCTCGAGGACGGCATGTGGGGATACGAGCTGTCGGCCGAGATGGATCGCGCCGGCAAGATCGTTGGAGCCGATTTCATCTACAACACGATGCACACGGCTCCGCAGGGCGATCTCGAGTCCGGCGTTCTCTCCATCAAGTCGCACGACCACAGAATGCACCGCGGCGACTACATAAACACAAACGCCTACATCATCAACAAGGGCTACTGGATTCAGTCCGCGCGCAGCGGGACAATTGGGAGAACGTTCCCGTCAGAGGCCCATCTCGTCCAGGAGCTGCTCGACATCCAGCTTGAAGTCCTGGACGCCATCCAACCCGGACTCCCCATTGGCGAAATGCTGCGTATCGCGGAGGCCGGCGCCGACCGTGTGGGATGCACCGTCCAGGGAGGCCGGATCGGACACGGGCAGGGCCTCGACTATTCGGAAATGCCTTTCCTGACAGCAGGAAATACCGAGACGCTAAAGCCCGGAAACACGTTTGTGCTGCACGTATGCCTGGAAATCCCCGGAACCAACAAGCTCATAAGGCCAATCGGCAATCTCTGTGTTGTCACGGAAGACGGCGTTGAGATTCTCGACAAGTTCTCGTCGGAGCTCTTTTACGCCTGATCCCGGGTAGTAACTGCTCGACGCCTGGCAAAACTAGATCAGCTCGTCCCGAGCTTGATCCCGTTCGTCCTTCGACACGCTCGGGAAGAACGATTCGGCGCATGGAAGAACGAAGAGGCATCACTCTAGGAGAGGCATCACTGTAACTGAGGGAGCCTCTACCACTCCGAACGGCCATCGTCAAAAGTGCCGCTTTTTTTCAAAGTTCACAGGGTAATTTTCAATTTTTTGATGAA
>JAPOVO010000474.1 GCA_026708165.1 Chloroflexota bacterium
GTTCGGGACAGCAGACCGTCCTCAATCGAATAGTCCAAATGGTCGAGACCGCCAAGGCTCGCAAGGCGCCCGTCGAGCGGCTGGCCGAGCGCTACGCCAGGTATTTCACACCCATGATCCTCGCGATCTCCCTGCTGGTATTCCTGCTCACCCGCGATTGGCACCGGGCCATAGCCGTCCTCATCGTCGCCTGTCCGTGCAGCCTGGTCCTTGCGACTCCGACCGCAGTCGTCGCCGGAATCGCTCGGTCGGCCTTCAGCGGCATCCTGGCGCGGGGCGGAGACGTAATGGAAGCCGTCGGCCGGGTCACGACTGTCGCCCTCGACAAAACCGGTACCGTGACCACCGGGCGATCCACCGTCGAGAAGGTCGTCGCGCTCGGCGACGTTTCCGAGACCGAAATCATCCGCCTCGCCGCAAGCGCCGAAACCGTCTCATCTCACCCGCTGGGAGCGGCGCTTATCGAACACGCCCGCGGCCTCAAGCTCGATCTCGCCACTCCGGAGTCATTCCGCACGCTACCGGGCAGGGGAGTCCTCGCCAAAGTAGACGGCCGGACCGTCTCCGTCGGCAGCCATTATCTGCTGGAGGATCCCACGATTCCGGCCTCCGCCAGACCGCTGGTTAAGGACTTGCGGGCCGAAGGATTCACCTGCCTCACCGTTGGCATCGACGGAAGTCCCGCCGGCCTGCTCGCAATGAGGGACTCCGCCCGACCCGAGATCAGAGATGTCGTCGCTCAATTGAAGAAGTTGGGCGTTGCGCGAATTACGCTGCTCACCGGCGACAACAGGCAAGTAGCCCAGGCTATCGCCGCCCAGACCGGTATCGACGATGTCCGCGCCGGGCTGTTTCCGGCGGACAAGCTTCAGTACATCGAGAAATGGCAAAAGGACGGCGAGCGCGTTCTCATGGTCGGGGACGGCGTGAACGACGCTCCCGCACTGGCCCAAGCCGATGTCGGCGTGGCGATGGGCATTAACGGGACCGATGTCGCGGTCGAAAGCGCCGACGTGACTCTGTTGGGCGACGACCTTCGCAAGCTGGTCGACATTATCCGAATGGGCAAGAGGACCCTGTCGGTAATCAGGTTCAACCTGGTCTTCTCGGTCCTGCTGAACGTCGCGGCGTTTGTCGCGGCGGGTCTCGGCGATCTCTCGCCCGTTGGCGCGGCGATTCTGCATAACGCCGGCTCCGTATTCGTAATGGTCAACGCCGGGATTATGGCGGTTAGAAAGCTCTAGAGTAGCTCAGGCGCAGTTTGTCCCCAGCCGTCATTGCGGGCTAAGGAGGAATCTCTCGCTCTTCTCACGTGCGCCTACTTCGGAATCAGCGTCCCGTTAGGCTCGAAGGTCGTAAGCTCCGGCATCCCAAACAATTCCACGTATTTCAGAGCGTTGCCGGTATTCAGTATTACGACTCGGTCATCGCCGCCGATCCATCCGCTGGCGCGCAGATGCTCGAGGGCCGCAATCGACGCCGCGCCCTCCGGACAGACGTACAACCCCTCAAGACGCGCAAGCCGGGTCATGGACGACATGATTTCTTGTTCGGAAACGTCCACCGCCGTCCCCTCCGTCTCTCGCAGGATTCGCAGAACCAGTCGATCAGCAAATGGCTTGGGAACGCGAAGACCCGAGGCGCTTGTGCTGGCGTTCTCCCAAAGCTCGCAATGCTCGGCGTGTTCCTCGTACGCGCGCACCACTGGCGCACAGCCCTCGGCCTGCACCGACACCAGCCGTGGACGCCGCGGTCCGATCCATCCAAGCGCTTCCAGCTCGTCGAAGGCCTTCCACAATCCAATGAGGCCCACCCCGCCTCCGGTCGGGTAGAGGATCACGTCAGGCAAGTCCCAGTCGAACTGCTCCGCAATCTCAAACCCCATCGTCTTCTTGCCTTCGACCCGGTAAGGCTCCTTGAGGGTAGAAACGTCATACCAACCATAACGAGCGCACGCGTCGGCAATCAGACGCCCCGCGTCTGAGATTAGCCCGTCGACGAGATAGACCTTCGCGCCGTAGGCGACACATTCGGCGATGTTCGCCCCCGGAGTATCCGCCGGCATGGCCACATGCAGATCAGCCCCCGCTCTGGCGGCATACGCCGACCATGCGCTCCCGGCATTGCCAGCAGTCGGCATCGCCCATTCCTTCAGGCCAAGCTCGTTCGCCTTGGAAGCTCCCGCAGCGGCGCCGCGCGCCTTGAATGTCCCTGTCGGATTAGCGCCCTCGTCCTTGAGCCAAAGGCCGTCGAGGCCAAACTCAGCCCCAAGCCCGCGCAGGCGAAGCCCCGGAGTTCCGCCCTCGCCCAGGTCTAGCTCGTTCTCTCGACGCGATATCGGCAGAAGCTCCCGGTACCGCCACAGCCCCGCCGGACGGCAACTCCATGTCTCTTTCGTTAACGACTCGCGGGCCGCTTCGAGGTCATACACCGCCAACAGCGTCGAACCGCATTCGACGCAGGTATTGGCGACCTTGGCCGGATCGTGCCGAACGCCACACTCCGCACACTCAAGCGCTATTAGGAAATTCACGTCCCGGCAGAATCCTCTCCAATCCGCCGGTCACAAGTCCGGCACTGACAAACGAGATGCACGATCGCCGTCGGACGCGGACCGGCCTGAACTTTCACAACGGGCAATGCGCCACGAATGCTACTTGATTCTCAGACGGTGCGTTTCGGTTCATTTCGCGACTCGGAGTGTGAAACCGGCGGCGGCGGTAAATCGTATCTACAATAGGAAGGGAAAGCTCGGCTGTCGGATCGCCCCGAATCGAAGATTCCTAGCGAGACGACCGCAAACCTGAGTCCAGCGGGGGAGAGCGATGATCGATCAGGCGCGGCTAAGAGAACAACCGGCAACCGCCTCCGAGGCTCGTGGCGCCGGAGTCGTCGTGCACGCGCTCTTCTTCGTTATCGGATTCACCTTGGTGTTCTCGTTCATCGGCGCTTCCGTGGGACTCGTCGGCTATGTCGTACAGGACGCGCGCAGATGGATAAACCTGGTCGCTGGCGTGCTGCTCGTCTTGTTCGGCATCCACGTCACCGGTGTGCTCCGCATCGCAACCTTCTGGCTGCTCCAGCTCGACCAAAGCGGCCGGCTGCCCGCTCTTTTTTGGCCGCTCTCCAAAGTGATGTTCCGGCTGATGGAGATCCTCTATTCCGAAAAACGCGTCGACTACAGGCCGACCCGTCGCGGCATCGGTTCGTCATTCGGCGTCGGCATGGCCTTCGCCCTCGGCTGGACACCCTGCGTCGGGTTCATTCTCGGGGGAATCCTCTCGGCGGCGTTCAACACTTCCCAGGCCACCACCGCTATGTTCCTCCTCATGGCCTATTCGCTCGGTCTCGGCATTCCGTTCATCCTCGCCGCGGCGTTTCTCGACCGCGCCCGCGGCATGATTCGCGCAGTACAGCGTCACTCGACTGCAGTCAACCTGATCAGCGGAATTGGCCTCGTCGCGTTCGGCTTGCTCATCGCCTTCGATCTGGCGTCTAGGATGGGCTCGGTGCTCGGTGCCGTTCCGGTCTTCGACGACGCCTTCCTGACCTCCGATCTGGGACGCACTATCGGTGCCGGTTGGGTCATCCCGGCGTTTGTGGCCGGCGTGCTCTCGTTCCTGTCGCCTTGCGTGCTCCCGCTGGTTCCGGTTTACCTGGCGCACTTGGCCGGGGCCGCTACGTCCGCACGCGTCAAGACCCGCTGACGTAGCCCCAACTAAACTTCAGACCGCCTTGGACGCCCACGCGCGCCCTGTGAAAAAATAGCCCGCAACCGAATCGCCGGAACCCGCGAGGGGGCCAAGCTCGCCCATGAATGATCCGATTCAAGAAATCGAACGACTGCGCCGGGAAGTCGACTGCCTCGACACCCGCATCCTTAAGGCCATAAACGAACGCGCGACAGTCGTTACCGAGATCGGAAAGGTTAAGAGTCTCACCGACATTCCCGTATACCAGCCCACGCGCGAAGCACAGGTGATCGACAACATGATTGCGGCGAATACCGGTCCGATGCCCGATACGGCTATCGCGGCTATCTTTGCTCAAATCATGGCCTCGGGACGCCCGCTTGAGCATCCCATACGGGTCGCCTTTCTCGGACCGGAGCACACTCACACTCACCGCGCTGCCGAAAAGGAGTTCGGCACTGGAGCAGAATACGAGGCCGTTGCGTCAATACCTCAAGTATTCTCACAGGTCGAGGGCGGCGGCGCGGACTACGGCGTAGTGCCGATTGAAAATAGCACCGCCGGGACGGTCGGCGAGACCATCGATATGTTCGTCGAGACTGCCGCCCGCATAGTCGGCGAGACGACATTGTCCATAACGCATCATCTGCTTTCCAAGAT
>JAPOVO010000371.1 GCA_026708165.1 Chloroflexota bacterium
CCCTGGGCCACCGAACGCGAGAAGGCCTTGCTCACTCCGTCGCGTTCCGCCTGTACTTCGACAAGATCCATAGTGACAGGTAGGCCAGTGTCAGGCACGCCTTCTCCCGGCCTCTCGCTGAGTTCCTCGCCGACGCTTCTCAACAGAACAGCCCGGACCAGGAACACTTCAACGATGCGTGACGGGTCGACCGTCAGCTCGACGTCAGCGGTGGTCGTCCACGGACTGTCCAGCGCGGCGCCGAACCCGGGCTTCAACACGATCAGGACCGGGATCTGGCCCCGGCGCACCCGGCCGAGAGCCCGGTCCTCGGGGAACAGTTCAAGTTCGATTTCGTTCGCGGCCTTGAGCCTTGCCACGAACCGTTCCGAGCCGGGAGTGAGATCCTCGTCGATCAGCGCGGCGGCTACGCGATCTGGGCCAGGGTCGGAATACATGACGCCGATCAGGAGTGCGATCACCAGGGGGAAGACGGCGGTGAAGAGGAAACCCAGCCTGTCGCGCAGCAGGATCCGAATGTCCTTGGCCGCCATCGTGACGATCGTTCTCACGGCGCTGCCCGGGACACTCCTCAGTCCCGCAGGGCACGACCGGTGAGACTCAGGAACACCGTCTCGAGGTCAGGCGGCTGGTATCGGAAGTGCTCGATCGCGTGTTCTTTCTGTAGCGCTGACAAGGTGCGCAACGGATCCGTCGTGGCGTAGCTCAAGTCACCCGCATCCGTGACGACCTTCAGGCGACCCGCGCCGCCGTGACCTTCGATCAGGGCGTGCACGGTATCCAGCGCAAGCAGTCGGCCCCGATCGACGATGGCGACCCGATCGCAAAGACGCTGCGCTTCTTCTATGTAGTGGGTCGTGTAGATGACCTGCTTGCCCTCGAACCGAAGTTGCTCGACCCGCTCGAAGATCGCGTTCCTGGACTGCGGATCGACCCCAACGGTGGGTTCATCGAGCAACACGAGGTCCGGGTCATGAACGATCGCAACCGCCAGGTTCAAGCGACGCTTCATGCCACCCGAGTACTTCGACACCACCTTGTTCCGAACCTCGGCCAGATCCGCAAAGTCGAGACACGAGGCAACCCGGTCTTCCAGATCGCCGCTCGACAAGCCGTAAAGGCGACCAAAGAAGCGCAGGTTGTCGGCGGCACTGAGCTCCTCGTAGAGAGCGACCGACTGCGGAGCCAGGCCCAGCGCGCCACGGTTATCCGCCTCGCGTGGATCCAGATCGAACGCTTCCCCGACAAAGCGCACTACCCCGACGTCCGGTTCAAGCAGGCCGACCGCCATGTTGATCGCTGTCGTCTTTCCGGCGCCGTTCGGCCCGAGAAGGCCGAACACCTCGCCGGCCGTCAGCTCGAACGACAGATCATCGACCGCTCGGTGTTCACCGAACGACTTGCCGACATGGTCGAAAACGAGCACTGCAGGTCGCCCTAGGCCTCGCGGAGGAGGTCGGTGATCTTGCGCCGCGACGCGCTGAACGCAGGCAGCACACCGCCGAGGATGCCGGTCGCCGTGGCGAGGAAGACGCCGGAGAAGATCGCCTCGGGCGTCGTCCGTAGCTGAAACGTGATCTCGCTGAACGTCACCTGGTTCATCGTGCCGGTCTGGATCACGTTCAGCGGCAGCGAGAGCAGAGCCCCGAAGCCGCCGGCGAGCAGGCCGAGCAGCACTGCCTCCAGAAAGAAGCAGCCCATGATCGACCGGCGCTGGAAGCCGAGCGCGCGCAAGGTGCCGATCTCGTGAGCACGCACCGAGATCTGCGCGTACATGGTGTTCGCCGCAGCGAAGCAGGCGCCAAACGCCATCAGGATCGCGAGCACATTGCCCAGCACGATGAACCGACTCGACGCGGCCTGGGTCTGCCGCTCGAAGTACTCGGTCTCAAGGAACCCCGCGACCTCCAGGCGCTGGTCGCCCTCGATCTCGTCCATCAAGGCGACCGCCGCGCCGCGTGAAGAGGCCTTAAGCCGCGTCGCCGAGAAGGAACCGCCGCGACGGAAGGAATCGCCAAGCTCGCGAGCGTCTCCCCAGATCTCCGAATCATGGGCGCCGGCCCCGGCGAAGGCGCCGACCACCCGAAAGCTCGTCCTGCCCAGCTTGCGTTCGTCTCCGACGTGCAGCCCGAGCCTTGAAGCCAAGGCGCGGCCGACCACGATCTCCCCGCGGCCTGGCTCGAAGCGACGACCCTGGACCATCCGGAACCCGGGCCGAAGCAGAAACGCAGCCTGTTCCACGCCGCGGACGACGACATTCGCCTCGGTGCCGTCCGTTCGCTCGAAGATCTGAATAGTGACCGTTTCGCCTGAGGCGAGGCGCACTCCCTCCCTTTCCGCGACTCCCGGCATGGCCGCCAGGAGCCGGTGATCCTCCATGTTGATCGTGCTCTCCATCTCGCTTCGCGTGCCATCGCGCAGGACGATCACGGTCGAGGGATCGCCGCTCTGGGCAAAGGCCGCTCGGAGCCCTCCAGCCAGAGCCAGCACACCGATGTAGACCAGGACCACGAAACCGATGGACCCCAGCGTCATGAACACGACGCTGCGGCGCTCGAACAGGCTTCGGTACGTGTACTTGATCGGAATCATGAAACAACCTCCGGTAGCTCGCCCTCGGACCCAGGCGGGAATCCCGAACAGCAAGGCACAGCTCAAACCCGCCGAAGCCCGTCGACGATCCTCAGCCGGGCGGCAGCCACCGCGGGGAAAGCCCCGCTCAGCAACCCGATCGCAATACCCGCCCCAACGACGGTCACGACGATCCGCCCGCTGACTTCCAGACCGCCGGCGCCGAAGCCGCCGAACGCCAGACCCATCCCTTCCATCACCTGAGCGGTCACACCCGTCGTGGCCGCGGCGAGCACGGCGCCAACCAGGGCGCCGAGAACGCCGACGATCAAAGACTCTCCCATTACCGTGCCGATCACTCGCGCCCGGTCGAAACCCAAGGTGCGAAGCACGCAGACTTCCGTGGTCCGCTCCCGGGCCGCCATTGCCATCGTGTTCGCGGTGATCAGGAAGATCGACACGGCAATCGCCAAACCGATGGCGCCGAAGAACATCCGGACGTTCCCGAACATCTGGGAGAACGAGGCCAAGAACGCCTCGGCGGTCTCCGCCCGCACCTGGTTGTCCGAGTTCTCGAACATCGCCCGGGCCGCCGCCACGACGGCCGGCGCTGCCTCGGGATCGTCGAGCTTCAGCCAGTACGTGCCCACCTGACCCGGATTCCCGAGAGCCTGCTCGACGTACTGGCGGTGGAAGAAGATTTGCCGCTCCTCTCCCTCCTCTTCCGCATCGAAGATCGCTCGGAGTTCGAGTTCCACGTCGACGGGCCAGACGTCGCCCTGAACGGCGATCGAATCCCCGATCGACCATCCCTGCGCCTCGGCCAACGCTCTCCCGGCAGCGAAAGCAGTGCGCTGTGAAGCGAAGTCCCGCCACTCGTCTTCGTCGAAGTCCCAGTCGTAGAACACGGTCCGGAAGGTCGCGGGATCGATCGTGAAGCGCGGAAACACGTTCTCGGGCCGCTGGTCCTTGTAGATGCCCTGGAACCAGCTCTGGGGCGTCACTTCCTCCACGTGTTCGATCTTCCTGAGGCGCGACTCGTAAGCCTCGGGAAGCGGGAACGTCAGTGAGATCGCATGGCGGACAACGAGCCGATCCGGCACGGCCGAGTCGTCCGCGAAGTCCATGGCGTCGAGCAGCACGCCGAGCAACGCCAGGATGAACACCGCCATCGCCAGACTGGCCATCGTCAGGAACGTTCGCCTCTTGTTGCGCAGCAGATTGCGACGCACCAGTCTGATCATCGGCCAGCTCCGACTTCCGACGACACCAATCGGCCTCTGTGGAGACGCAGGAGGCGCCTGGCCCGCGCCGCCGCGGTCGGGTCGTGGGTCACCATGAGGATCGTCTTGTTGAACCGTTCGTTCAGTTGGCCGAGCAGATCGAGCACCTCACGCCCGGAGTCCGCGTCGAGGTCGCCGGTAGGTTCGTCGGCTAGCAAGAGGGTCGGATCGGTGACGATGGCACGGGCGATCGCCACCCGCTGTTCCTGTCCTCCCGAGAGTTGACGTGGATAGTGCTTCATCCGGTTCTGCAAACCGACGACCGAGAGCGCCGTCTCGACCCGTTTCCTGCGCGCCGCACGTGAGGAGCGCCGCAGTGCGAGCGGGAGTTCCACGTTCTCGAACGCAGTCAGGACCGGGATCAGGTTGTAGAACTGAAAGATGAACCCGACGTGACGCCGGCGCCAGCGAGCCAACTTCCCCTCGCTCAGACGGCTGACCCACCAGGGGGGATCTGGGCCCACAACTCGTCGAGAGCCGCGCTGGCCTCGATAAGC
>JAPOVO010000249.1 GCA_026708165.1 Chloroflexota bacterium
GGGTCGGGATTCCACGAGTTCGATAGCGGACGCCTGCTGCGAGGCTCGGGACGGCGCACCGAGGTGCTGGCCGAGGGACTGCCGTTTCCGACCGCGATGGCGTTCGGGCCGAACGGCAATTGCTATATAGGGCTGAACGGAGCCTTCGGCGGTCGGGGCGACGGCTGGATCGGCCGGCTATCCGTCCCAACCTGAGTCGGGCGTCCTATATATAGATAGAAAGATCAGGACGACCCGGCGTCGAGCGAGGCAAGCGCGGCGGCGGCTCTCTCCTGCTCCGCGGGGTCGGGATTGCGGGCGACGATGCGCAGAAGGGCGGCGCGGGCGGTCTCGTCGCCCCTGGCGGCAAGCTCGAAGGCCATTGCGTCGCGCTTCTCGTTGTACTGCCCGTCGAAGTCGACGACCGTGAGGTCCCAGTCGCGCCAGAAATACTGATGCCGGCCGGGCGACCAGCCCGCGTAGACTTCCTCCCACGTGATTTCCCGGTCGTGCGGCTCCAGGCTGCTGGCCACTATCGGATCGGCGCGCCGCTGAAACCGCAGGTCTATGGAAAGGCGGAGCCTGTCGCTGGCCGCGGGCGCGCCGCGATGCGCCGTCATGCTGTGAAACAGCAGCGCGTCGCCTTGCCGGAAGGGACCGCCCCTCCAGGCGCCTTCGAGCGGATCGGTGATGGCCATGCCGCCCGCGCCCAGCGAGGGCACGAAGTCGTACACGCCGTGGCGATGCGAACCCGCCGCGACCTGGAGTCCGCCCATCTCGACCGGCAAGTCGCTGAGCGGGATCCAGGCGGTGACCGTGTCGACGGCCCCCTGCACCGGCACGAAGTCCTGATGCGCGGGCGTCGTGTGCGCGGTGCGTTTTGGGAACATGATCCGGGCGATGACGCGCGGATGCGGCATCACCGGCGCGCCGAGCAACCGCCGCATCGTCCCCATCAGCTCCTCGCGATGCTGGACGGCGTGAAAGGCCGGCAGCTGATACAGGCGGTTGTAGACGGCCATGTAGGCCGGCTCCGGCTCGACGGCGAACGCGTCGAGGTTGGCGATTGGGTCGTCAGGCGGCGCGTCGGCCACTATCCAGCCGGACTCGCGCAGCACCCCGATGAACTGCCTTCGAAGGTCTTCGAGCAGCTCTGCGGGCAACAGATCCCGAACGAAGAGATAGCCGTCACGGTCCATGCGGGCGCGGGCTTCGTCGGCGTCGCCGACCACGCCGGTGGAGTCCAGGAACGGTTGAACTTCGCTCACTTCATACCTCCCGGATCAGTGCCGCCGTGCACGATCATGTGGCCTATGAAAGCGCCCCGAATCAGGCCTGGGCCATTTGGGCCGCCCGCTCTCGGGCCAGCGGATCGTCCAGGCCGCGGTTGCGCTTCTGGCCTCGGACAATCACTCCAGGGCGGCCCACCGACTGCCCGGCGATCTGGAGGTTGTCGGGGTCGCGGTAGCCTACGCGGACCAGCCGCCGCCAGCGGTCGGTCCGGTTGAGCGACGATCCGTGCACCGTCTGGTAGCTGAACAGAACCACGTCGCCGGCGTCGGCGGGTACCGAGACCGCATCCTCAATCCTGTAGACGTCGGTAGGGAGGTTGTGTCCCGCTTCTCCACGAATGTGCTGGAGCGGTCCCAGCTTGTGGCTGCCGGCCAGGAACTTGAGGCATCCGTTCTCCTCGTTGGCCGCGTCGATATGGATGATCGCGTCGATGAACGCCGGCCCCTCGTGCGGGTAGAAGGGATGGTCCTGGTGCATCGGAAACGGCGTGCCGGTCTCGGGCGCCTTGGCGTGCAGCGTGGAGTGGTGCAGCTCGATATTCGGCCCCAGGATGTCGGCTATGGCGCCTGTCAGCGTGTCGTTTACGACCGCCCGCTGGTACGCCTCCGAGTAGAGCTGAAGGTCGTGCATGGCGGTGAGGATGGACTTTTCGTCTTCCTCGGCGGTCATGTAGACCTCGCGCCAGGGGCCTCGCCAGCCCGGACCCTCGATCGCCCACTCATCCATCAGGCGTTCCAACTCGTCCGAGAGCCACGCGACCTCGTCGGCGTCAAAGACTCCCGGTATCCGCAGGAACCCGTTTTCGTTGAAAAAATCGACTTGCTGCTGGCTCAGAACGTTCATGTATACCGATCACCCCCACGGCTTCCGGCATTGATGGACCACTTGTGCGGATTATAGCTAGGCGCCCTCGCCAACCGGACCGTGACTCCCACGCAGGCGGGAATCAACATTGTCCTATATACCGCGTTTACCCCATCGTCAAATACCGGTTTTCCACTCACCACAGGGTAACTTCCACTTTTCCACCAAACCCGCTCGCTTCACCCCGCCCGAATGACCCGATTATCGTCAAACACCCCGATTTTCAAAGTTCACAGGGTGATTTTCAAAAAGTTCATGAAAACGAGGAGTCGCCAACCGGCCCACCATCCCGAAAAATCGCGCATCTGCCGCCGCAGGGCCGGTTCGCCAACCGCCGCTGCAACTGTCGGCTCCTCTCACAACGAGCTAGTCCGCGGTCAATCCCAGGTTTCGGGAGGGATGCCTTCGATATCCGTCTTGACGTCTATGACGGCGGGACGGTCGGCGGAGATCGCCCGTTCGAGCGCGCCTTCGAGATCGGCCGGCCGTTCGACCGTCAGTCCCAGGCAGCCCATCGTTTCGGCGATCGCGGCAAAGTCGCCGTCGGTCAGCATCCATAGCTGATCGGACCCCGGAGTGCGTCCGCCGTAGTTGCGCTCGTTGAGCGCCTGTTCCTGGTTCAGCGACGCGTTGTTGTTGACGACGGTGACGGTATGGATGCCGTTGCGCGCCGCGGTGTCCAGTTCGGTGAGGTGATACCACATGCCGCCGTCGCCGGTGAAGCAGATAATGGGCCGCTCCGGCGCGGCGCACTTGGCGCCCATCGCCGCGGGCAGCGCCCAGCCGAGCGAGCCCGCGCAGCGTATGTAGCTCTGATCCGGCGACGTGAAGTCGACCATCGTGCCGGTCCAGATGCCCGCGTGACCGGTATCCGAGACGAGCACTGCGTCTTTCGGCAAAAGCCTCGTCAGTTCCGCACATAGTCTTTCGGGACGCATCGGCAGCTTGTCGGAAGACGCGAGCGCCGATACGCTCTCGCGCCATGCGTCGACAAGGTCCCGGACCCGCTCCGTCCACCGGCCGCGGACCGCGCTCGCCGCTTCGTCGGGTGCGGCCGTATGGTCGATGACGCGCCGCAGACCGGCCGCCGCGTCGGCGTGGATGCCTGTTTCGATTGGGAAAGACCGGCCCAGCTCGGCGGCATTTATATCAAGCTGGATGACCCTGGCGCCGGGACGCGGCAGCCGCCATTCGTTCGTCACCTGGCCGCCGGTATGGCTGCCGACGAAGAAAACGAGGTCCGCTTCGGCGAGCGCCTGGTTGGCGCAGGCCCGCGAATACCTCCCCGGCGTGCCAAGCGCCAGCGGGTGATTGAACGGGAACGTCTCCTTTGCGTTCAGCGAGGTAGCGACCGGTATTTGCAGCCGCTCGGCAAGCTCGATCAGTTCGGCGCGTGCGCCCGAGGTCCTGACGCCGCCGCCCGCGACGATAACCGGTCGCGCCGCCCCTGCGAGCGCTTCTGCCGCGGCCCGCACGGACGCGTCGTCCGGATCCGGTCGCGATGCGGGCACGCTGACGAACGCCTCCTCGACCACGACCTCGAGATCGGCCTCGCCCGTCATCACATCGCCGCCCCAGATGCCCCACAGGTCGAGATGCGCGGGTCCGGGAGTTCCCGACGTGGCCTCCCGAAACGCCTGCCGCAGCGCTCGCGGCAACTCATCCACGCCGGTTACGTTGGCGCTGTACTTGGTCACCGCCGAGAAAGGTCCAGAGTGATCGACTTCCTGATAGGCGTGGCGGTCCTTCTGGATCTGCGGCACCCGTCCGGTCAGCGCGATAACGGGCGAGCAGCCCAGATACGCGTCTTGCAAGCCCGCCGCCAGGTTCAGCGCGCCGACCGACTGCGCGCCACACACTCCGACCTTGCCGCTGAGCCTGGCGTAGCCGTCGGCCATGTAGGCCGCGCCCTTCTCGCTGTGCGCCATGATCCGGGCTATTCCCAGCCGCTCCAGGTCGGGCATGGCCTCCGGCACGCTGACCGGCATGAAGAAGTAGTGCGTTACCTGGTAGCCGTTCAGCGTCTCCGCCAGAAAACGCGCGCCGGTCATGGTGGGCATCGGGGACACTCTCCTAGTTCGCGCCGGAGCCGCCTCGTTCCCGGACTGCTTAGAGTCTCGCGGGCCGTCATGATATCTCCCGCCTTCAAACAACTGGCGCATATTGGGATAAATCGGTCACACTATTAGCCGAG
>JAPOVO010000047.1:0-3377 GCA_026708165.1 Chloroflexota bacterium
GATTGCCGTCGCTTCTTGGAGCATCATCGTCGTCGGTTATCTGTTCGCGCCGCTGTTCGTGTTGATGAAGGGGCGCGCAGGTTTCTTCAATGCCTTCCAGCCCTTGGGAATAGTCCTGAGCGGCTTCCTCTATCCCGTGTCGCAGCTCTCTGATGAAGTTCAGATCGTCGCGCGCTTCTTTCCGACCTCGTGGGCGATGGATAGCGTCATCCGTTCGATAGAGCCCGGAGAATCCCTCACTAGGATCTACCTCGACTGGGGAGCTGCGCTGGGAACGTCGGTCGTATTCTTGACGGTGACGCTTTTTATGTTCGGCAAGGTCGAAAACGCGCTGCGCCGCAACGGAAGCGTCGGCAGATTTTGAAATGACCGCATTTCTGACGAATTTCTTCCTGCGAGCCTACTATTCGTATAAGGGCCTGTTCCTCTGGCTGAACTGGACGGCCTTCATTTCCAACGTCTTCATCGCCCCCGTTGTATTCGTGGTGATCGTCACTCTGACCGGCAGGTTCGCGGGTCAGTCGGATTCAGCCAACTCCTACGTCATTGGCATGGCCACATACGCGATACCAGTGATTCTGTCCGGGGGCATTCTGCAGTCCTTCTGCTACGAGCGGACGTTTGGGACCCTCTCACTCATCTACGCGTCTCGGTCGAACCGGTGGGTGACCTACTGGAGCAAAGGGTTGCTGCACTATCCAAACGCTCTGCTCGCCGCTTCGACATCGCTGTTCTTTGGATGGCTGCTGCTCGATCTCGACTTTTCCGGGCTGAGCTGGCCCGCCTTGATCGTCCTGCTCCTAGTGATTTCCTTTTCGTGCCTGTGCTTCTGTCTGTTCATGGGCAACTTTGCCATCGCCTTGCGCGAGTGGATTCTTCCAGCAGCCATCGCCAACGGGATAGTGCTCATCACGTCGGGCGTGGTCGTGCCCATCGACCAGCTGCCGGGATTTCTCGGAGAGATCGGTCGGGTCGTGCCCCTGACTCATGGCCTTTCCGCCCTTCGAGCGGCTTTCGAAGGGGCCAGTCTGGGGGACGTCATTGACGACATTGTGTACGAACTGGTGGTCGGCCTCTCCTATCTAATCGCTGGCGGATTGCTGTTCAGCTTGCTGGAGGCCAACGCCAAGCGGACAGGGACCTATGAAAGCGCGATATAGGATGACGTTCACGACGATGAGAAACGAGTTGCTTTGAATAGAGACTTCGCCATCGAATGTGAAAGCCTCGGCCGCATTTATCGCTCGGGGTCGATACCCGGAAGAGGCCGCGAAACCGTGGCTCTATCTGACTTGACGGTGCAGGTGCCGAATGGCGTGGTGTTTGGGCTGCTAGGTCCCAACGGCGCGGGCAAGACCACGACGATTAGAATTCTCTCCACCCTCCTGACTCCGACCAGCGGCAGCGCCCGCGTGCTCGGATACGACGTGGTCAAGCAGGCGAAGCAGGTCAGAGAGCGAATCGGATTCATCCTCGGCGGCGACCGTGGTCTCTACGGCAGGCTGACCGGCAAGCAGAACGTCAGGTACTTTGGCGCGCTCAATCGCCTCAACCCCAAGACGGCCAAGCGTCGGGCTAACGAGCTTCTGGAACGGGTCGGGCTGGCCTCGGCCGCCGACACGCTGGTCGAAGAGTATTCCAGGGGTATGAAGCAACGGCTGCATATCGCGCGGGGGCTTCTGACTGATCCCGAGGTGATCTTCATGGACGAGCCGACAATCGGTCTCGATCCAATGGGAGCCCAGGAGCTCCGTCAATACATTCCCGAGCTTGTCGGTCAAGGCAAGACGATCCTGCTGACAACCCATTACATGCTTGAGGCCGACATGCTGTGCGACGAAATCGCCCTGATCGACCGCGGCAGACTGGTCGCGTTGGGTACGCCCGACGAAATCAAACGGAACTTCAGCCGGCTGACCATATTCGAGATCGTGGTCAATCAGACCACGGAGACCCTGACCGCAGAGCTGTCGAACATTGACGGAGTCCAGCACGTCGAAGCCTCCGCCGAAGGGATTTTCCAGAAGATCACAATCGCGGTAAAGGCGGGAGTCGACGCGAGAGACAAAATCCAGGCCACGATCGGCGTCCAGAGAATTGAAAATCTCGTCGCCCGCGACCCAACCCTGGAGGAAGCCTACGTCAGCATTCTGACCTGACCAGTCTCCGCTGCGTCTGGCGAAACCGGCGGCTCCACGACTGCCTGGTCATATCGGCTCCATGGGGTTGTCATTCCGCCACTAAGTGCCGCGCTCGGGGTCGACGTAAGGTGACACCCAACCGGGTGGCATAGGCATGCGGCCCGCGAGCCCCCCATCGACCAGCAGGGTCTGACCGCATATATAACCCGCCTCCTCGCTCGCTAAAAAGAGCGTCGCCGAGGCTATATCGTTCGCGTTGCCCCAACGCCGGATCGGCGTGATCTGGTCGAACCTGCCCCAGGTTTCGGGCGTGTCGCCGGGGCGGATCGGTATCGCGCCCGGCGCGACACCGTTGACGCGTATTCCTTGGGGACCGAGTTCCGCTCCTAGGCACGTCGTCAGGCATTCGAGCCCCCGCTTCAGCGAGTCGTAGACGTTTCGGTCGGGATGCACCGCCGTCGCGCCTACCGTCGAAATGAAAATCACGCTACCGCTCGACGAGTTCTCTACCATCCAACGGACCGCGCGCTGGGTCATCACGTATGGCGATTTGAAAATCACGTTGAACTGAAAATCGATATCCTCCGCGGATACCTCAAGAAAAGGCGAGGGAGTGCTACCGCCGGCGTTGTTCACCAGGATGTCCACTCCGCCCAGATCGTCGATCGCCCAGTCTATGAACTCCACCGCTTCGTCGACGTTCGACAAGTCCGCCGCGAGTCCCGCCGCCCTGCCGCCGCCTTCCCGAATGTCACACACAGCCTGTTCGACATCCCGTTTCCTCCGTCCCGTTACCGCCACCGACGCGCCTTCATCGGCGAATCGCTCCGCCATAATCCGCCCCAGTCCTCGCGTCGACCCCGTCACAATTACCCTCTTGCGGTCAAACCTGTTCATCTATCCCTCCACATTGGAAGAAGCGCTTGCTCTCAAGAGCGTCACCCTGAAGACCACTACTCCGGCGACCGTAAGGGCTGCGGCGATTATGAAGAACTCCCTGTATCCCAGGATAGTTATCAGATACCCGCCGCCAAACGCGGCCAGAGCGAAGCTTACGGTCGTTCCCAGTAGTGAAGCGCCCGTGGCCGAGGAAAGCCACTCACTCGACGCGATCTCCGTTAGGTAGACATTGAGCGCCGGAGCCAGTATCGCCCCGCAGGCGAGGATTCCGACGTAGCCAAGCCCCGCCCCGGCGAACTGGGGCACAACCCGCCCGGGCGCCGGCCCCAAGGGGGC
>JAPOVO010000047.1:3387-4321 GCA_026708165.1 Chloroflexota bacterium
TAGCCAAGCCCCGCCGCGGCGAAATGAGGTATCAACGCGACCGGCAGCAGACTCAAGGCGATTCCGAACGCCGCCGTCGCCGCTGCCCGGCCCGTTCCCAGCCTCGAAGCCACAGCGGGCATCATCAGCGCCACTGGCACACCCAGAAATTGCGCGGCGGCTACCGTAAGTCCAATCTGCGAGGTCGTAGCCTTCAGAATCGTGTCGGCGTATGCGTTGAAGAATACCCACGCCGCAGCCTCAGCCGGAGTGAGCATCAGGCTCACCAGGCCGACGAGAATCAGCAGCCTCCAGGGCGTTGGGCCTGACGAGTCCGACCTGTCCCCGTCTGTCTCGGCTCTCACCTCCCGGCCGCGCAGCAGAAACAAGACGGCGGCAAGACCCAATAACGCCCCAAGGAGCAGTGAATAGCGGTACGGGCCGGGACTCGATAGCGACTCCCCGACCAGAAACGCAAAGGCCCCGGGGAGAACCCCGCCGATCATGCTGCCGATGCCCGATCCGAGCCATTGCAGCGAAAACCGCACCGAGAACGCGGCGCTCCGCTCTCTGGGGGCGGTCACTGCTCCGAGATACGGCGTCAGGTTGACGTAGAACAGCATCCCGCCGACAAATGCGACCGAGTTCGCGACCACCAGCCAACCTGGAATCAGGTGCTCGGGCAGCAGGTCGGCGAGCGGCAGCAGTAGTCCCCCAACCGCCCCGATCCCCAGACCCGTCAGCATGGTTCTGCGCGCGCCCCAACGCCGTCCCAACGCGCCCGCCACCGGCGAGGCTCCCGCCGCCGCAACGATCGCCAGTCCGTTTAGCAAACCTATGAATGCGGGACCGTAACCAAGCCGAATCACGTAGAGGTTCAATAGAACGCCCAGGATCCCCATGCCCGTCACGGATCGAACCGTGGAAGCCGCGATCAGATATCGGGCATCGACTC
>JAPOVO010000112.1 GCA_026708165.1 Chloroflexota bacterium
CAACGGATATGTGAAATCGACGAGTGCGAACAGTGCCCACAGGCCGAAGATAGGTATGAATTGGGTGATGTCGGACCGAATATCCACGATGCCGATGCCGCTGGCGAACGGCTCAAACTGGAGGTGGAACGGCAGGAATGCGATTACGGACGCCAAGGCGGCCACCCCCAGGGCCGCGATCAAGGAGAGGCCCGTTTGCAGTCCTCGATTGGGATTGAACCAGAGCAGTCCGACCGCGGCGGCGATGAGGGTGAGTACGAAGAAGCTGGGGAAGTCCCAGGAATTGATGACGTATAGCGATCCGAGCACCCATCCCGTGATCGCCGCGATGACCAGGTCTCTAGGCTTGAGCCGCGAGAGGCGGGACCAATTTACGAACCACGAGACTGCGAGAGAGGTTGCCAGCAGGGTGAACGGGAGGGCCATCACGTGAGGGTGGAGGTCGCCGAGAATGAACGAGAAGACGGGGAACTCGTTGATGGTGTAGTCGACGAGCTTGCCGTCGACGCTCGACTGAATTACCCGCGTGGCGTCCCAGCCCATACCTTTCCAAAAGCTCAGGGCTTGGGGATCGCCGATGGTGTGGAAGACATAGAGATTTCCGGCCAGCATGACGAGTGCGGCGGTAAACACTCCGGTCCCGTACTTTGCGAGCCTTCCGGCGAGCGGTCGAATCAGGCCTACGAGGTCGTATCCGAGCGATGCGACTCCGGCGAACGCGAGAGCCAAGTAAGTGCCGAGGGCGAGATTGAATCCGACGGCAGATTTGACGCCCGACGCCCAGGTGACGGCGCTCGCCACGACGTATCCGAAGTAGTAATAGTTGATGCCGTGTCCGGCGAACCAGGGATCGTTGGGCGGAAAAGTGGGGCTGAGAATGACGCCGTTCATTAGTGCGAAATCCATCGGCTTCTCGGTACCCCATATTTCGGGGTTTCTGGACCGGAAGACGGCGTAGCCCAGGAAGACGACCGCGAATATCAACTCGGTCGCGGCGAGCCGGCACCAGGTCGGGTACTTCATGCGGCGGAGCCGGGGAATCGCGTAGCGGGCAGCGACCGAAATCGCGGCCAAGCCGAAGAGGACCACCAGATGGAATCCGCGGTCGTTGGTGAACGGGCCGACAAATAGAAGCAGCCAGCCGACATATGCGACCAGCAGGACGCCGATGGGCTTGGCGAGGAACGCGCCGCGCGACGGCAGGTTGCCAAATGCAAGCGCAGCGAGCGGGAGTCCCGCGAGACTGGCCGGAACGAGAAGCGCTGTCCAGACTATGGCGTCTAGCAAGTCAGACTCGTTTTGGCGTTTCGGGCCAGTGGACCGGGCGCAGCACTCCCCCCTCTGGATTCCGGCTTTCGCCGGAATGACGGCAGGAGATGAGCGCGGTCATCACAGTGGTCGCACGTCTTCGCCTCAAGGTGGACTGCCTATGAGAGCAGTCCTTCGACTAGGTCCGTGAAGGCCTTACGAAATGTCTCCGAGCTGAACTCCCTGCTCCGCTCGGTGGCTGCCGCGGCCAGGCGGTTGCGGAGACTCGCGTCCCTTATCAACCTCCAAGAGATCTGTCGTAGCTGGGAGGGCGACCTCCACAAATAGCCCGACTTGCCGTCTTCGACGGTCTCTCTCACGCCTCCGCCATCAAATACGACCGGGACAGCTCCCGCGCTCATGGCTTCAACGGGTGCGATGCCGAAGTGCTCGAATGATTCAGGATGGCGCTTCTCGTTCTGGCCGAATCCGGCGGCGTGCCAGTAGACGCTCGCGCGCCGGTAGGCTTCACGGATGCGGTTCACGTCAACGTCGGACTCAATTTTGACTGGCAGGCCACCGATGAGGGATCTCAATTCGGATAGATAGTCGCGGTCGGCAGGAGTTGACCCCGACGCGCCGATAAGGCGCAGAGTCCAACCGGTAAGACCGTCGTGCCGCACCATTTGCGCAAAGGTCTCAATCATCATTCGGTGGTTTTTGCCGTGACCTCCGACGAAGAAGCGGCCTACCGAGAGGATTTCGGGCTTCCTGTACCCCGTGTTTAGTGTGGATTCCCGCCCCGTATCGGGGTACGGGGTGACGTTCTTTCGCGGGAATGACGACGGCGGGTATATAGCTTCGACGGGCGGATGGATAACGTTGCATGGAAGGTCCCACCATCTGCGAAGCCACTCGCCGGTGAAGTGCGAGTTTGCGACGATTCTGTCGTAGCTCGCGAGGGCGTCGCGTCCGCCGGCGCTGTTGAGGCGCTCGATTCCCTCGCCCAGTCGCGGAAACAGCCTTTGAGTCAGCAGCCGGTGAGGGAGCTCGCGGACCGAGCCGGTGTTGGGGTCTGCGACCGCGATGCCGATCTCGCGGTCTTCGGAGTTCTGGGGATCGAGGGCGACGGTCGCGCCGGAGACTCGAACCTCCACAACGGAGGACCGTCGGTTGCTGGATGGAACCTCTATCGGACCGACCGGTGTGAAGTCGCCTCTCGTCGACGGTACAGTCGCGCGATAGACTTCCTGGCCGCCGACAAATAGCGTTGCGATTTTCGGCTTTTCCGAGGCGTTGCCAGCCATGAACCGAAACTGGGCGTTGCGGGAACCGGCGATGGTGATTTCGGCCGCACGTCCGGTGTTTCGATACCAGCCGCGGCCAACGCGCTCGGGGCCGTAAAAGCCTTCCGAATACTGAGGACAGCCGAGAATCCGCGCCGCGGCTCCAGCGGCACGGGCGGCGGCGGTGAGGAACCGGTTGGGGCGCGGAGGAGGGAAAAACAACAACCGGACTCCTCTCATACACGGATTCGGCAGGAGGCTGTCGTGCGTCGAGTTAATGAAGAAGTCGTAGTCGCGAAATCGCCCCGAGAAGTCCCTTGCGGGGGTGTTGGGTTCGATACATATCTGCAGTGCGCCGAGAGGCAGTCCGGTTGCCGTTTCGAGCGTCTTCCTGGTTACGTGACGGTGGGTGTGTACGTGCACTTCGTGGCGTTCACTGAGCGCAAGGGCCGCCTCGAGCATGTGTTTTTCGCCGCCTCCCAAGGTGTGAAGCCATGCGTCGTAGACGGCAATCCGCACAGGCCCGCTACTCTGGCTTGGGGTATTTGCCGTTCATTGCGTTGAGGCGGACTTTCAGCACGTCACCGGTCAGGCGAAATGGATCGGCCACGGCGCGCACCTTGCTTTCCCGCACAAAAGTCCATCGAACCGGAACCTCTACGATCTCAAGTCCCAGGTGATCCGCCAGGAAGAGCACTTCAGCGTCAAACGCCGTGACGCTTGGCCCTTTCAGACCCGGCTTGGGCGTGGCGTGGAGAAGCGTCTTTGTGAAGATTTGGCGGGCGGCTTGCCTAGTAAACGCCTTGAAACCGCATTGGATATCGTTGATTCCCTTGACCAGCAGCGATCGAACCAGCCAGTTGAACGCACGGCTGCGGAAACGCCTCAATAGAGACTCGCCTACCCGGCTCGATCCGTGCGTCTCCCTCGATCCCACGGCAACGTCGGCCCCACGGTCCAGCTCGCGTAGCAGCTTAGGGACTTCCTCTAATGGAACCGACAGGTCGGCGTCCATGAAGAGCACGCGATTCCGACGAGAGGCCAGCATTCCGTTTTTTACGGCGTGGGCCTTTCCGGCATGGGGCAGGGACAGGGATCGCGCGAACGGGCGGTCGACACACCATGCGGTCATGATCTCGGCCGTGGCGTCTTCGCTGCCGTCGTCGACCAGGACGACCTCGATATCGCCAGTCGCGGCCGCGACAAAGTCGTCGAGAGCCGAGAGCGTTTTAGGCAGTCTGGACTCTTCCTGATAGGCGGGAATCACTATCGATACGTCGCGTGTCACGTCCAAGCTACCTCACAGTCTCCGCGATTTCGGGCATAGGTCAGCAACGTTCGCCGACAAGTTGCTCGCGACCTTCCGGGCGCTTCACTGTTTGGAGCACGTAATTGAAGTGCGTGGCTGTGCGAAGGCGCATTTGGCGGAGGTAGGTGAAGCCGTCAGTCCTCAACGTCAGAATCATGGTCGTCCCACGGCAGGCTGCGCGCCTCCCAAGTCTTACGTGCGGCCTCAACTCTAGCTTGTCCGGCGGTGATGGCCGACGCCACGTTGCCGGGGGCCGTTCCGCCCGGCGAAGTTCGCGCCCGCACCGACCATGCAGGTTCGAGGCGTTCAAGCACGTCCGGACCAAATGCCCCGGAATGCCGTTCCAAGTCTCCGAGTCCGAGCATAGAGAGGTCGATTCCCCTGTCCATGCATTCGCGGACTATCCGCCGGGTGACCGCGTGGGGCTCGCGAAAGTTGACGCCGTTTCCTGCCGGG
>JAPOVO010000458.1 GCA_026708165.1 Chloroflexota bacterium
ATGTCACTCCGTTACACATGTTCACCCCGTCGGAACCTGGAGTCTACATAGTGCGCGCGGTCGCGGACGGTGAGCAGCTATTCGAGCGCACGGTGCGAGTGGAGCCGGTCGAGCCGGAGCCATATGAAGACAGCACAGACGCTATGCTCGCCCGCCTTGTGCTGCGGACGCCAGCCAGATTTGCCGCAGTTCCCGGCGAGCGTATGCCGCTGCACGTCGACGCGCTCAACACCGGAAGGAAGTCATGGGGAGACGAGGCTCCTATACGTTTGGGTTGGCGCTGGTGGTTGATCGATGAAGATGGTACTGAGATCGAGCAGCCGAAATACGAGGGCCGCGCTCCACTCCTGGGCCACGTGTTCGGCGAAATCCCGCCGGGACGTGGGTATGCCTTCACCGGACAGTTGCAGGCGCCGGACGAACCCGGCCGGTATGTCGTACGTGTCTCGATGCTTGTGGAGCTAGTGGCGTGGTTCAACGTCGATCCGGTCGAGATCGAGGTCGTGATCAGGCCCGCGGACAAGTGACCGGCGGTGCGCGGTGCTTCCGGGCAGAGTCGGCGCAGGTTTCGGGGAGGCCGCGCGACGTCCGCCAGCTTATTATGCGAAGGCTCTGTTCGGTGCCACGGTTAAAGCGATAGTTGCCATTTAGCCTTCTCAAACACGGCCTGTTCGGGCGGCAAGTTCCGAGGCGCATCATTCCGCCCGCCACGCCGCTGAAGAGCAGCTACGACGTGGTGATAATCGGCGCGGGGGCGCACGGACTCGCCGCCGCTTATCACCTGGCCAAGGATCATGGCGTCACAGACGTCGCCGTTCTCGACAAAGGGTATCTGGGCGGCGGTAACACCGGCCGGAACACGGCGATAATCCGCGCCAACTACCTGACCCCGGAAGGCGTGCGTTTCTACGCGGAAGCGCTGGAACTCTGGCGCGGATTGAGCAACGAGTTCGAGTTCAACATTCTCTATTCCGAGCGCGGCCATCTGACTCTGGCTCATTCCGATTCGGCGATGCGGACAATGCGCTGGCGGGCAGAGGTCAACAAGCACCTGGGCGTGGACTCGGAGGTCGTCTATCCCGACGAAATCGAACGCATGGCTCCGGGAATCGATATTTCGCCCAATACGCGGTATCCGATTCTTGGGGCGCTGCACCACCCGCCCGGCGCGACGGCCCGACATGACGCTGTTGCTTGGGGCTACGCGGCGGGCGCCTCCGACCGCGGCGTCGATTTACACACGAATACCGAGGTCCTGGATGTCTTGCAAAGCAATGGCCGGGTAACCGGAGTCGAGACCAACCGCGGAAGGATTCGATGCCGCCAGGTACTACAGGCCGTCGCGGGGTCAAGCTCAGTTGTTGCGGCCATGGCCGGATTCAGGCTTCCCATCCATACCGTCCCACTACAGGCGTGTGTTTCGCTGCCGCTCAAACCATTCCTCGACCCGATAATCGTCTCGGGGAGCCTGCACACCTACATCTGGCAAACGTCGCGCGGCGAACTGGTGATGGGCGGCGCGACCGATCCCTACGGCCTCTACGCGAGCCGCTCGAGTCTCGAATTCAAGGAAGGCTTGATGGCCAACACGCTCGAGCTGTTCCCGTTTCTTTCCGAAGTGACCGTGTTGCGGCAGTGGGCGGGGATTTGCGACATGACTCCCGACTTCAGTCCCGTGATGGGCGAAACGCCTTTGGAGAACTACTACATCGACTCAGGGTGGGGCACCTGGGGGTTCAAGGCGACACCCGTTTGCGGTCGACGGATGGCTGAAACGCTGGCCACGAGGCGCGTGCCGGATATCCTGAGGCCGTTTCGGCTCAGCCGTTTTGCCGAATTCGATCAGGTTGGCGAAAAGGGCGCCGCGTCGGTGGGTCATTGAGGATGCGGCCTTGAAGATCATGCCCTGCCCGCTAAACGGCCCTCGCAACATCAGCGAGTTCGTCTGCCACGGCGAGGTCGAAATCGAGCCGGTCCCAGCCACGGCGAGCGACCGCGACTGGGCCGACTACCTCTTCATGCTCGATAACGAGGCGGGAGTGGTGCGCGAGTGGTGGTATCACACGCCGACGAGCTACTGGTTCATCGCCGACCGCAACACGGTCACCGACGAGATCCTTCGCACCTACCCGACCGAAGAACTGATCGAACGACGGGGACGTCCCGCGGATTTCGAGTCGAAATCTTGAGCGGGGGAGTCAGTCGACTGCCCGCCCCTTGGGGCGCTTACATCGACCGAGATACGCCGGTACGGTTCTCGTTTGAGGGGCGTGAGATCGAAGGTTTGGCCGGAGACACGATAGCCAGCGCGCTG
Source organism: Chloroflexota bacterium (assembly GCA_026708165.1). Taxonomy (GTDB): domain Bacteria; phylum Chloroflexota; class UBA11872; order UBA11872; family VXNJ01; genus JAPOVO01. Next base: position 2,315 of record JAPOVO010000458.1, read on the forward strand.
GCCGCGAATGGAATACGGCTGCTCTCACGGTCGTTCAAGTATCACCGTCCGCGCGGGTCGATGAGCATGTCGGGCGACGACGGCGGCGCGCTAGTGCAGGTGGGCGACGAGCCGAACGTGTTGGCCGACGCGCGCCAAATCGAGCCTGGCATGACGGTCATCGGACAGAACTACGTCGGCAGTCTGGAATCGGACCAGGCTTCGATTCTGGAGCGGTTCAAACCGTTTCTGCCGGTGGGTTTCTACTACAAGGCGTTTTTCAGACCGCGTGGCATCTGGAATTACTGGGAGAAAGTGATCCGGCAAACGGCCGGGCTGGGCCGGGTGAATCCCAATGCTTCCAAGCGCTATTACGACAAGACCTACGAGTTCTGCGACGTGGCGGTAATCGGGGCGGGTCCTGCGGGGCTGGCGGCGGCCGCCGAAGCCGCGGAATCTGGCGCGGACGTGCTGCTGGTTGAGCGCGGACCAGACCTTGGAGGGTCGCTCGCGTTTCAACGCTTCGACCCCGACCCATCTGCGGCGGGGCGGACGCTGAGCCGACTTCGAGAGCGCGTCGCGGACCGGTCGAACCTGCGGGTGATGACGAATGCCGTGTGCACAGGCTGGTTTGCCGACAACTGGCTGTCGATCATCAGCGGAAACAGGTTGCACAAGCTCCGCGCCCAGTCGGTCGTGGCCTGCACCGGGGATCTGGAGCAACCGCCGCTTTTTCGCGCGAACGACCTGCCGGGCGTCATGTTCGGGGGCGCGGCCCAGAGGCTGATAAGGAGCTTCGGGGTCAGGCCCGGACGGCGGGCGGTCGTTTTCACCTCGAACGGCAGCGGCTACGGGGTCGCGCTCGATCTGGCCGATAGCGGTGTTGACGTGGCCGCGATTGTCGATCCCGGATGCGCGTCGAGCAGTGATCCGCTGGTCCTCGCGGCCAGAGATCGGGGCATGAGGGTTGTAGAGGGCTGGGCCGTCTCCGAGGCTGTACCGCGTCCTGACAAGATTAATGTCGCAGCCGTTCTGGTCGGTCCGGTAAGCGATTCGGACTTCATCGCGGACGACCGGGAGCGCATCGACTGCGACTTGCTGTGCGTTTCGACCGCAACGGCTCCCGCCGCCGGTCTGTTGTGCCAGGCCGGAGCGAAGCTGCAACTGAGCGAATCTTCCGGTTCGTTCGAGGTGAGATCGATTCCGTCAAACGCGTTGGCCGCAGGCTCCGTGAACGGGTTCTTCGATCTCGACGCCGTGATCGAGGACGGCCGCCGCGCCGGTATGTCGGCGGCAAAGACCGGAGACGAGACCGCGCCGGCCGCAGTCGAGCGGGAGCGCGGCCAAACGCGGCGCTACTGGTTGGGCTCGGAGCATCCAGACGGCCTCGACTTTGTCGACTTTGACGAGGATGTGACCGCCCACGACGTTAGCGACGCAATAGCCGAGGGCTTCGAGGACGTCGAGCTTTTGAAGCGCTATACGGCGATGGGGATGGGGCCGAGTCAGGGCAGGCAGTCGGCGCTCGGGGCGGCCCGGCTCGTTGCCCGGGGGACCGGCCGTCCTCTTTCGGAGATTGGCGCGACGACAAGCCGCCCACCGGCATTTCCGGAAAAATTCGGCCACCTCGCCGGACGCGCGTTCAAGCCCGTGCGGCGCACCGCGCTACATCACCGTCACGTCGAGCTTGGCGCGCAGATTATGACTTCCGGGCTCTGGCTGCGCCCGGCGTACTACGGTCCCACACATGCTCGCACCCGGCTCATAAACGAGGAAGTCCGGGCCGTGCGGACCGGAGTCGGGGTCATCGATGTTTCGACTCTCGGTGGATTCGAGATTCGCGGTCCCGACGCGGCGGAATTCCTCAACCGGATGTACCCGCTGTCATATATCCGGCCTAGGGTGGGACGCGTTCGACACCCGCTGGTCCCGGTCCGTACGGGGGTGGGGGCCGCGACCGGCC
>JAPOVO010000230.1:0-239 GCA_026708165.1 Chloroflexota bacterium
CCGGCCCGCATCCGAACGGGATACAAGCCGCCAAGGACGGCCTATGGGTGATCGACCAGGCCGACAACCACCTGTACAAGCTGGCCTACGAGGACGGCTCAGTTTTGGCGCGGCTGCCGACCGAGACGGACCGGTCGAGCGGCGTTACTGAGGGCGGAGGCTTCGTGTGGGTTGCCTCCCCCTATCCCGCGCGTCCCCACAACCTGACTACTGCTGGCCGGACCGCCGACGCCCACCAA
>JAPOVO010000230.1:249-4250 GCA_026708165.1 Chloroflexota bacterium
TGATGGCACGACCGTCGAGCACCACGATACTCCCGGCGCGGGAGTCGTCGACACCGGCGACCCGAACCATACCGTCGTGACCGGCGCTCACGGCATGGAATGGCTCGACGACCACAATATGTGGATCGCGGTGCCGCCGGCGAGACGGGTCTTCCTAGTCGATCCAGGGACCATGGTACTGCGCCGGTCGATTCCCACTCCGGGCGCCAGGCCGCACGGCATCTTCGTCGTGAACGGCGATCTATGGTGCGCCGACACCGCGATGCGCCAAATACACAAGCTGGACCCGATTACCGGCACGGTCAGGGCCGAAATCGACGTGCCCGCCCCGGAGATCCACGGCATGACCTTGCACGATGGCAACATCTGGTTCTGCTGTGCGGAGACGCGCCGGGTGTGCACGATACCGCTGCCGGAATGAGATCCCGACGACGCGAACGCCGGAGGACCGGTCGGTCTGTCGTCAGGGGCGGGTTCCCTAAGATCCTGAGCCTTTGGTTGCCTCGATGAGGTACTTAGCCGCATAGAACCCAAGCTCTTCGCCTGCTTCCAGCCTTTGCTGGAGCGCGAGCAGATACGGAAGATGGGTATTCACGGTGAATCCTGGTACTTCCCACGGGATGGCTTTGAGGTAGTAGACGATTGCACCTACGTCGGTGAAGGTCAGGCGGCCCTCCCATTCCTCCGCGGCGTTTATCTCCAAGCCTGCGGCTTTGAGCTTCGGCACGTATTTCGTTAGTGCGGCATCGGGAAACTGCGGGCTTACGTCAAAGGCGGCCATCAAGTCCCAAGCCCACATTCCGTGCACTTGCTGGGTCAGAAATACGCCGCTCTCCGACAGGACTCGGGCTACCTCGCCGGAATTGAAGGCGGCGTGACGGTTTAGCACCAAGTCGAACTCGCCGTCGGCGAAAGGCATGGGCGCGGCATCGGCGACTGCGGCTCGTACAACTCTTACGCCCAGGCCTGACAACCGCTCTGTGGCTAACTCAAAGTTGGGGAGATAATCCTCGGTGGCGAAGACCCTCGCGGGCCAGTGTCTTCGTAACCGAAGCAGCTGTTCGCCGCCGCCCGTGTCCATATCGATCACCGACGACGAGCACTGCATCAGTTCCGCGGCGCGGCCCAGGTACGACCAATGCTCTCGCCCGCTGTCCATTCGCCCGTCGAGATATGAGAAGTCCCACCCGGAGAAGGGTTGTAGCTCTTCCCGCAGCCATGTTTCTACGAGCTCAGCGCGATTCAACTCTCAACTCCTGCCCGCCCTACGATGGCTGTTGTTTAAATCCCTTTCGACTGTGGATCTCGCTGCGGAGCAGGCTTCAGCGCGGGTTCTTAGGTGTCCGATTACAAGCTCCATCGGACGTCGCGGCCGATGGCTCTGCCCAAGATTCTCGGTAGAAAGGCCGATAGCTTGACGAGCGGAATCAAGACCCGTGGCAAGGCTGGGTGGCCGTGCTCGTCGCGGCGGCGGCGCTCTTCGATCCACAGATCTTTCTGGAGCGGATAGGTCGCGGTGACCAGAAACGGCCGGACGAATTTGATGGCAACCCACGTTAGCGACGGGATCACCGTCAACATCGTCGACTTGGGACCACTGTCGAGGATCAGCAGCAGTCCGATGATGACCACGGCAAGCGGGACGGCAGTCGGAGCGGACGAGACGATGAATACGCCGAAAACTTTGGGGAAGTAACGGCCGCTGAGCCGCCAGGACTCAAGCGCGGCCAGCGTGCCGGGCATGTTTTCGTGCACGGCGAGGAAGGGGGCCAGCAGTGTGCGGCTGTGTATGTACAGCGCTACCAGGGCGATGCCCAGAAACCAGAAGAAGTCGGCTATGGTCTGGCCGGTTGCGTTGAGCGGAGCGGACTCGCCCTGCCAGTTGAAGAGCAGGATGAGCGCGCCGACGGGAACCCAAAAAATGACAGTGGTGTGGGCGTTGGTCCACAGGTAGCGGAGCAGCCAGGCGAGACCGCTCCGGATGGCCTCGACGACTCCGAGCCGTTCCTTAGCGAATCCGGCGGCGACGGTGACCATGATTACGACCGGCGCGACGGAGGAGGAGACGGCGTTCAGGAAGAACAGGGCTACGGAGCCGCTGGGCGTTTCGCCCACTTCCAGTCCGGTCAGGACCGCCGCCAGGGCGGCGGGAACGGAGAAGATGGTGAGGAGTCGGACGTAGAGCCAGGGGTTGTCGCCGAGGACCGCGAGGCCCATCCGGAAGTAGTGTCGACCGGTTCGCCAAGCGGTTGCGGCCGCGGGGTCCGAGCCGCGTGACTTGGTGCGTCGAGGCTGCGGGCCGCCGGCCGACATGTGGTCTGGATTCCCGCTTTCGCGGGAATGACGGATAGGGGAACTGTCGCTCATGGCCGACCGCTAGATATCGAGTGGTCTGGATTCCCGCCCCGTATCGGGGTACGGGACAGACCCTTCGACAGGCTCAGGGCGGGCTTTTCGCGGGAAAGACGGGTGCAGGGGGCGGAGTTCATCGATATCGGACTTGGGGCTGCTCGTGCGTCCCATGTGGTTGGGCCTAATCATTTGTGCCCCGCAAGCGGTCGGCGGCTGATTCGAATTCCTCGGGATAGTTCACGTTCATGGACGATCGACCGCTTGGGTCGATCAGGGCGAACTCCTGCTCGGTCACGACGCGGAGATTAATCAGGGAGAAGAAAGACCGAACGCGTCTGTCACCCGCATCCAGAACCTCTCGGATCGCGGCGGCGCAGTCCGTTTTGTAGATTGCGTGGAGCGTTTCGAAGCGCCCCTGGATGCGCGGAACGACGGCGTCGTGATCGTCCATCAGTGCCGCCAGCCCTTTGATCGCCTGACTGTCGACAAACGGCATGTCGCACGCCACGACGAACACATGTTCGCTGCTCGCCGCCAGAAGCGCCGAGAGTATTCCAGCGAGCGGACCGGCGCCCGGAAACCGGTCGGGGATCCTCCTGGCGTTTACTCCGGCGCGCGCCGGACCACCGACGACCAGCGTTTCGTCGCATACGGATTCGAGCGTGCGGTTCACGAGCTGAAGCATGGTGAGGCGCTCGCCCGAGGGCAAGGTCAGCATCAACTCGGCTTTGTCGCGTCCCATGCGCGTGCTGCGTCCGCCGGCAAGGATGGCACCGGTAAGACAGGGTGTGGGCCTGTTCATGAATTCTCCGTGGCGAGATCCAGCCGTTGAAGCGCCACTTGCAGACGGCGCGGCCAATGCCGGATCTCATCTAGGCGCATCAGGCCACGTCTCCAGTTCGAGTCCCTTGGTTTGTGTGTTCGACGATAATACTCATCAAATCGGTCGAGTTCGCGGAAAGCAGACTGCGCAAGTCGGCCGTTAGTTAAGATTCGGTGTGTTTTGCAAACGCGGTCAACATCTGAAGAGGGAACTTCCATCGATCCCGGGTGAATGACGAACGATTCATAACGGTCTCGGTTGACGGCTCGGCGGTCACCGTCAACGAGGGCGCGACAATTCTCGACGCGGCCCGGGCAGTCGGAGTGGACGTGCCCACGCTTTGCTATCACGCCGAAATCGACGCGTCGGCCAACTGCCGCCTGTGCACGGTGCAGGTGGATACTCGCGCAAACGGCGAGTCTTCGCCGCTAGAGAAAGGCGCGGTCGAGCGCGGGGAGGGCAAGCTACTGCCGGGCTGCCGCGCCCTGGCGGAAGAGGGGCAGCGCATCCACACCGGGACGCCCGACGTTGTAAGAACGCGTCAAGGAGTACTCAGCCTACTGACGGCGGGGGTTGATCTAAGCGACGCACCCGACCTGCGAGCGCTCGCATCCGAATATGAGATCGGCAACGGGCGGCTGATTTCGCGTGATCCGAAGCCGGTCCTGGTGGACAATCCGTTCTACGTTCGCGATTACGACAAGTGCGTGATGTGCTGGCGCTGCACGGACGTGTGCGGCGATGAAGTGCAACACACGTTCGCGATCGAGCCTGCCGGACGCGGGTTCGAATCGATCATCGGCACGATCAACAACGCCGGGATGAA
>JAPOVO010000302.1 GCA_026708165.1 Chloroflexota bacterium
CAGCCACTACCCGAGCCTGCAGCACGCGTCAGTACGCTCACCGAACTGATGGCGGGCGCTGGTGGCTTCTCACGCTGGTGAGCGGTTGCCCGAACTGGGAGCGGAGCTGGTTGCGGTCGCCGAGCACAAACGCGATCACGCCGAGAGAATTTCCTCCTTCCACGGCGGGCGTGAGATCTACACCGATCATCGAGAGATGCTCGATAAGGCCGACGTAGACTGCGTGATCGTCTGTCTGCATCCCAAGACTCAGGCCGATGTTGCAATCGACTGTTTGAACGCTGGCAAGCACGTATGGGTGGAAAAGCCGCCGGCGGAAACGATCGCGAACTCCAACCGCATGAAGGAAGCTGCCGATACCAACGGCAAGATCGTCGTTGTCGGATTCATGAAGCGGTTCTCGCAGCCATACATGCGTGCCAAGTCAATAGTCGATCTCCCTAATTTTGGTGAACCGAGCATGTACGAGGGACGGTATACGTACGGCCAATACCCGGTTGACGTGTATGACTTCCTGAACGGGTTCTGCATACATCATCTCGATCTGCCCAGGTTCTTCATGGGGGAAATCGAGACCGTCTACGCCGAGCGGGTTTCGAGGGGGACCGGTCTCGACGGCTACGCGATCACCCTCAGGTTTGCGAACGACGCCCTCGGCCTCATCAACGTCAACTGCCTGGAGGGCATGCACAATAACTGGAGCGAGCGTGTCGCGGTCACCGGGGTTGGCAGCCGGGTGTTCGTGGAGAACTGGCGCCGGGTGATCGCTTTCCTGGACGGCGAAGACGAGATGCGTTACTGGGAGCCTGACGACATACAGCCGACCGACGACGCCAACAGCCTGAATATCCATGGCTTCGTTGGCGAGATTAGGCACTTCATCGAGAGCGTTTCAAACGGAGCGGAGCCGGTTTCCAGTATCGAGAACGCCATCGAAGCGGTAAGGCTCCAGGAGGCGATCAAGCTTTCTGTCAAGAACGATTGCCGTATCAAGCTCTCAGAGGTGACCGAGGATGTTTAGGGTAGGACTGGCGGGATACGATCTTTGGCCGCATACGCTGGCGTTTATCAGGGCCCTTGAAGGCGCCGATTTCTGCAAGATCGTTGCAGTTTGGGACGAGGATCCCGAGGACCTGGAACTGCTCGTCAAGCATACGGGGGCCGATGGTTACACCGATCTGGACGACTTCGCAAACTCGGACATCGACGGCGGCATCCTCACCGTTCGCACGTCGGAGCGTGTGGCGGTCTGCAAGGCTCTGGCGGCCGCTGGCAAACATGTGTTGGCGGATAAGCCGATGGCTATGAACGTTCGCGAGTGCGAGGAGATGATCGACGCCTGCTCGCGGGCTGGCGTGAAGCTGCTTGCGGGCTACAACTTCCGGTATTGGAAGACGTTCCCGCTCATGAAGCGTATATGGGACAGCGGCGAGTTGGGCGAGCCGCATCACATCTACTGTTCCTATCCGACGGGGATGCCCACCCGAACGGAGTCCGACAAATCGCTGGCAAGCTGGTGGACTGACCCGTCGGCTACTCCGGGAGGGGCCTGGTTCACCCACGCTGATCACGCATTGGATTTCGCGCGGTGGCTATTCCAGGCAGAGATCGCCGAGGTCCTGGCCGACATGCGAACGTTCGTTCATCGCGAGTTCGAGACCGAAGACTACGGTGTGGGTCATTATGTGCTCACGGATGGCTCCACTCTGATAGTCCATTCCGACGGAATCTCGCCGGGTCCACGGTCGCGGCTTGATCTGAACGTCTACGGCACCAAAGGTGGCATGGCATTCTCGTGGCGGCCAAAGTCACTCTTACGCGTTTGGGGAGCACCGTCGCTAGGAGCGGACTACGTCGAGTACGAAATCGACGACTCGTGGGACGTCGCGATGGGCGAGATGACCCGTGCCTGGGTAGAGTCGGCTCTGAATGACACTGAATCTCCTATAACAGGGTTGGACGGCCTGCGCGTGATGGAGGCCGTAGTCGCGTCGTACGACTCGTCACGATTGAAAAAACGGATCAAGCTGAGAGACGTCGACGGTACCAACACCCCCGCGGCGGAAGCTCAGAGCGGCGTCATCTGACAGCAGCGCGAGCAGCATTTTGGAATGAAAACCATCTGGTGTGCTTCACGATAGGTGTAAGAATCGCCTGCTCGACGAAGATCGAACACTTACGGTTGGTCGGCGCGAAGGTGTGTTGAAAAAGGGGAAGGCGAGTGCAATGGCGCCGAAGGGAGATGACGGAGTCGGTTTGATGTCGAGACGCCGGCTGCCGCCAACCGGCGTTTTCGCCGGAGCCGACGCCGCCGGGTCAAGGGCGCTTGCTGGATGCGGTGAGCTACAGATCGTAAAGGCGGTCAAACCGGAGGCACATGCCCATGGCTAAGTTTCGCCGAATAGGCACGACGTATTTCGAATATGGCGACGTTAGGGCAAGAGACCGGGCGGAACGTGAGCGTGAAGCGGTTCTGGAGACCATCGCGCGGGCTGGCGACCTCCGCGTCGACATCCTGTTATTTCAGGAGCTCTTCGGATTTGTCGCGTCGGATCGTCATTCCGCCCGGGACCTGCGCCGCTGGGCGCCGGCGAGGACCTTGAAGCGACCTGTGCAGAAGGAGACGTACACCGAGGTAGCCATCGGTCTGGACGATCCGTACGTGCGCGCCGTGCAGGCGGCGGGGAAAGCAGCGCGCGTGAACGTAGTGCTCCCCATCGTGGAGCGAGACGACGATCTCGCCTACAACAGCCTCGTGCCAATCACCGCTCAAGGCGAGATCCTCAAGCCCTACCGGAAAATGTTTCCCGTGCCCGGCGAGGCGCCGCCGGGCTCGCACAACGCCGCCGTCGAGCTCGCCGGCGTCCCGGTGGCGTTCTCAATATGCTATGACGTCCACTTCGACGCGGTGTATCAAACGGCCCGCGACTCCGGTGCAAAGTTGGTGTTCTGGTCGTCCATGTGGATGGGCGGTAGGTGGCTGGTCGCCCGCGCCGTGCGCTACGGTCTCTACATCGTTTCGTCGACTCCCGACGGCTCCACGTTTGTGGACATGGACGGAACGATCATTACGGAGTCGCCCGCCATTTACCCGCAAACGACCGGGCAGGCGAACCTGATCTTCGAAGACCTTAACTTTGATCGTGAGGTATTCCACTGCAACCTTGCCAGCTATCCGATGTCCGAGTCCTTCGGGAAGCTGAACAGGCTTGTGGAGGTATACGGGGACCGAATCAAGATCAAGAACCGCCCCCAGGACAGCACCTGCATAATAGAGACCCTCGATCCCGACCTCTCTATCGAGGAGGTGAAGGCGAGGTTCCAACTGCAAAGCTGGCACGAGTACATAGCCGCCTCGACCGCCCAGCGCAATGATGAGCTGCGCAAGATCCGAAGCAGGGTTGCGGTGGGAGTCTGACAACAACCCCATCGCGCCCATGCGCATCCGTTTCGGGATATCTCGACCGCTTGACGTGATGCATAGGCGGTGCAAAAATCGCCCGGTTGTAGAAGACTGGGCACCTGCTGGTGTTTGGGACAGGGCATGTGGAAGATCGGGAGGATAGTCCGAATGGCATCGAGACAAGATAGCGGAGCGGGTTTGATGTCTAGACGACGGCTGCTGAAAGCAGGCGTTTACACCGGAATTGGCGCTGCCGGGATCACCGCGCTGGCGGGGTGCGGCGAGACTCAGGTTGTGGAGGTCGTAAAAGAGGTACCTGTTGAGACGATCAAAGAGGTAGAGGTTGAAAAGGTCGTCGAGAGAGTAAAGGTCGAGACTGTCATAGTCGAGAAGCCGGCGCCCCAGAAGGTGACGATCCTCGATTGGGTACACCCTCTGTCGGCAGAGGACATGAAGGTTTTTCAGCCGCTAATCGATCGCTTCAACAGGGACTTCAATCCGAACATCGAGATTCGCATCGATATCGTTCCCTGGAGCAACCGGATTCAGAAGACCATGGGCGCGGTTGCCGCCGGCGCACCACCTGACACGGCGTATGTCAACGTGGATGAGTTCACTACTTACGTAGTCCAGGACGTGCTCGAGCCGCTCGACGAATTTGTCAAGAAGGACAATGTCGATCTCGATGACTGGTTGCCTGGACCCCGCGCGGGGATGGACTGGGAAGGCAAGCTCTACGAGTTGCCGCATCTCTACGCGTTTCGCGTGGCCTACTTCAACAAGACCGGCTGGGAGAAGTCAGGACTGGATCCGGCGATAACGCCGACAACGTGGACGGA